>JBAZDY010000006.1:0-41789 GCA_041654215.1 Candidatus Omnitrophota bacterium | reverse complement strand
GGTGGACGTTACGCTTATCTGTGACAATATGGCCGCCGCTTTGATGGCGCAGGGAAAGATAGACCGGGTGATCGCCGGGGCCGACAGGATCGCCTTAAACGGCGATTCGGCTAACAAGATCGGCACTTATTCGCTGGCAGTCCTGGCGCGTTATCACCGTATTCCTTTTTATATAGCGGCTCCGGTTCCCAGCTTCGATTTCTCCCTGCGTTCAGGGGCGGGAATACCGATCGAGGAGCGTGACCCTTTCGAGGTGACCGGTATGTTCTTTCGTTCTCCTGCGGCGCCATCGGGCACAAAAGTTTACAATCCGGCGTTTGACGTTACTCCGGCAGCTTTGATAACTGCGATCATCACCGACCGCGGAGTGCTTAAACCTCCTTACCCGGATAAAATACGCAGATTGGCGGAAACGGCAGGCGCAAGATGAAAGATAAAAAGAATACGCTCGCCCGTCTGGGTGAATTCGGGCTGATACGCAGGCTGACAAAAGGACTGAAGGCGGATGCATCCGTGGCCGTAGGCCCGGGAGACGACTGCGCCGCGATCCGCGTATCGGCAAAAGAGTACCTTTTACTTACCGCGGATATGCTGGTGGAAGGAGTGGATTTCTTCCCCGGCGAACGGCCGGAACTGGTGGGGCGCAAAGCGCTGGCCGTTTCCCTGAGCGATATCGCCGCCTGCGGAGGAACGCCGCGCTACGCTCTGGTGAGCTTGGGGAGCCCCGCGGCCTGTCCGTACGATAGAGTCGCCGGTATATTCAACGGAATGAAAAGACTGGCGACACGGTATAATGTTAATATCGTAGGCGGTGACATCAGCCGCTGCGCTAAGCTGGCGCTTAATATTTCGGTTGCGGGTTTTGTCGCGAAGCGGCGCCTCGTGACCCGGTCCGGCGCAAAATCGGGCGACGTGATATTCGTCAGCGGGAGTTTGGGCGGTTCTATAAAAGGCCGGCATCTGCGTTTTACTCCCCGCGTGCGGGAAGCCGCCTATCTTACCGCGAATTTTAAGGTGACTTCCATGATAGACGTTTCCGACGGCCTCTGGCAGGACCTCGGCCATTTGATGTCCGCTTCCGGGACCGGAGCGGTGATTTACGCCGACAGATTGCCGTTATCCGGGGCCGCCTCAGGTATCGAGGACGCGCTTTCGTCGGGGGAGGATTTCGAACTGCTTTTCACCATGCCGCTGGCGGAAGCGTCCCGTCTGCTGCGTGTAAAAAACGGTTTCGTTTTCCGGCAGATAGGGTTCGTTCTTCCCGGTGATTCCGGTATGAAACTGGTGGGAAAGGATCTTCGTCCGCTCAAGGTGAAAAGTTCCGGGTACAGGCATTTTTAGAAGATGAAGAAAAGTTCAGGCAAGAAGAAGATCAAATTAATTTCAGATTCACCGCGGCGCACGCGCGCGATAGCGGCGGCGTTGTCGCGCGCGCTTTCCCCCGGAGACGTTCTTTTTCTGCGCGGCGGGCTGGGCAGCGGCAAGACGGTTTTCGCCAAGGGGATAGCCGCCGGCCTGGGCATAGATCCCGCGCGGGTGGTCAGTCCCACCTTTGTGCTTTTGAGGGAATATCGAGGAGGGAAGATACCTTTGTATCACTTCGACCTTTACAGGCTCGACGGGCCGCGGCAGGCCGCGCCGCTCGGGCTGGAAGAGTATATGCAGGCGGACGGGATCTGCGTGGTGGAATGGCCGGATAGGCTTGGCTGTCTGGAGTGTCCGGAATACCTGCAGGTGAACATAGGGCGGGAAGAAAACGGAGGCAGGAACCGGCGCACGCTTGAGTTCGTCCCTTGCGGCGTGCGTTATTTGCGGCTGATGGAGAATCTCGCATGAAGATACTCGCTATAGATACCACCAGCGATATGCTTTGTATAGGTCTGCGCGAAGGCGTCAGGGATATGGAGTATGATCTTCTCGCCGGAAAGAAACACGCTGCCTTTTGTCTCCTTACCGTGAAGCGCATTCTCGCAGGTCAGGAATGGCGGGCCCGGGAGATAGACTATTTTGCCTGCGGTATCGGCCCGGGTTCTTTTACCGGCATACGCACCGGTGTGGCAGCCGTAAAAGGCATGGCCTGGGCGGTGCAGAAACCAGTAGTCGGAGTTCCTTCTCTCGATATACTGGCGCGTAACGCCTTGGAAGCGAGAGAGTCGTTCGATGAGGAACCGGCGCGCCGGGGCGGGCGCGTGGTAGCCGTTACCGATGCCAGACGCGGCTTGATTTACTCCTGTGTTTACAGGCGAGAGGGCAACAGGCTGCGCAGAATATCGCCGTATATGCTGCTGCCGCCACGGGACTTATTGAAAAGGATCAAGGACGGGAGTATAATTCTGGGAGACGGGGCCCGATTGCTTCAAGAGGTTTTGAGAGGCGCGGGCAGGAGGGCGCGGATACTCGATAAAGATTACTGGAGGCCGCAGTCACGGCATCTGCTGGCGCTGGCCGCAGAGAGGATCGCCGCCGGAGAGGTATGTGATGCCTTGCGCCTGAAACCGGTTTATCTATACCCGAAGGAATGCCAGATAAGGAAATGAGTAATCCCAAGTATGAGGCGTTCAAGACGAGGGGCGGGATTCGGTAACTCCCGGTAAGGAAAGAAATGAACGATTTGCATAAGGATACAATAGAATTTTGCCGTCCGACGTGGGCCGAGGTGGATCTGGATAACCTGGCGTATAACTTTCGCGTGCTCAAGGAGAAGGCGGGCGGAGGCGTGAAGATTATGCCGATGGTGAAGGCAGACGCTTACGGGCACGGCATGATTCCCTGCGCGCGCAAGCTGGCCGAATGCGGAGCGGACTCTTTCGGCGTGGCATCCATCGAAGAAGGGCTCCGGCTGCGCAAGGCGGGGATATCCCTTCCGGTACTGGTGCTGGGAGCGGTCCTTAGCGACAGTGTGGCGGGTTTTTTCGAGGCTGGGCTTACCCCGGCGCTTTGCGACTGGGAGACCGCGCTGGCACTGGAGGAAGAGGCGCGGAGCAGGAACTGCCGCATAAAGGCGCATATCAAGATAGACACCGGCATGGGCAGGATCGGCGTGCTCTGGAACGAGGCGGACGTCTTCATAAGGAAAGTTAGTTTTCTCGAGCACATAGAGATAGAAGGCCTGTTCACGCATTTTCCCTGCGCCGACGAAGAAAACAACGCTCTTACCGCCCTGCAGGAAGAGAGATTCTTTGGCGTTGTCGGTTCGGCGGAGCGTTCGGGCGTGCGCATCCCGCTGCTGCATGCTGCCAACAGCGCCGCGATACTCAACAGGGGGCGCGCCGGTTTCAATATGGTGCGGCCCGGCCTTGCCCTGTACGGCGTTTCTCCGTTTTCCGGAGAAGCCGACGGTTTTTTGAAACCAGTGCTTTCCTTGAAGAGCAGGCTGGTTTACGTGAAACGCCTGCCCGCCGGGTCCGGCGTGAGCTATGGACACACTTACCGCGTGCCGGATGAATCCGTGGTCGTCACAATACCGCTCGGTTACGGCGACGGGTACCCCCGCAACCTGTCCAACTGCGGGCCAGTGCTTATCCGCGGCAGGCGTTATAAGATAAGCGGGCGCATCTGCATGGACCAGTTGATGGTTGATGCCGGCAGGGAAGGGTTTTCTACCGGAGAAGAGGCCGTGTTTATCGGCAGTCAGGGGAAGGAAGAGATAACGGCGCGAGAGCTTGCCGTGTTGGGAGGGACGATTGCTTACGAGATCCTCTGCGGCATAGGCGGGCGCGTCCCCAGGGTGTACAGGAACAAAACGTCTTTCTTTACCGCGGAAGAGGTTTGGAAGGAGAAGAGACTTTTTACCAGATTTAACGCGGAAATGCGTCTTAGGTTTTCTTGTGACGCTCGCGGATTGTCCGGGGAAGCCAGGACACACGATATAAGCGCCAGCGGACTTTCTTTCGTTTTCGAAGGGGAGAACGGCGCCTCCCTGTCTTCACCTTTGCCTTTACATTCCAGTCTCGATATGCGCCTATTGAATAGGAGAGGATTGGAAGTTTTGCGCACGGGCGGAGACGTAGTTTGGAGCAGAAGAATTTCTCCGCAACGGTACTCTGCCGGCGTGGCTTTTACCGCCGTCCCCGGCACGTCCCCGGATGATATACGATCTTTCCTCAAGAAATACTGCGGTTGCCACAGCATCTTTTCCAATCCCCGGCAGGCTCATTCGTTATAATACCATCCGGCGGTCACGAAGCCATTGTCTTAGCCGCGTCAAAGCTTCAATTCATCCTTCCTAATTGGTTTTTGAAAATCGAAAGTCGAAATCTTACCGCAATCGAGAATTCCCATCTGTGCGCTGTCTAAAAAACTTAATGAACAGCGCACTACTCCCCTCCTAAGTCCTCCCCATTGAGGGGAGGAAAGACAGGTTGAACTCTATTGGTTACCGCAGCCGTTACCGAATTAAGTATTGTGTCCCCGGAATTAAGGTGATTTAAGGTAGTTTTTTGATCAGGTAGATGCTTAAGCCGAGGGCGATAAGATGGTTCAGGGAAGCGGACAGTAACGGTGGGAGGAGCCCGGCCTTTCCCATCGCCACCGCGAGGGCGCCCGCGACGTAATAGAGAAATCCCATGATTATCGCCGTGCCTATGGCTGAAAGTCCGCCGGCGCGTTTCTTCATCTGCAGGGAGAAGGGGACAGCCAGCAGTATGATCAGCACGCAGGCGAAAGGCTCGGTGAGGCGCTGGTAAAAATCCACCTGCAGGTTTCTCACGATGCCTGTGGCCCCGCTGCGGGAGAGTTTCCATATATAGTCATCCAGCTGCTGAAGTGTCATCATCTCCGGCTGCTGCCTCTGGTTCAGGAAATCGTCCGGTTTCTCCGGTATGGCCATTGTCTCTTCTTCTTCGTAACCGGGCTCCTGCTTGATCTGTCCGTTCGGCCAGAAATCGTAGGTGATCACCTGGTAGAACGTCCAGAAACCTGCCCTGTAAACTCCTTTATTCGCCACTATCTTGCGGGTCACGTTTTGGTGTTCGTCCTGTTCGAGTATGTTTATTCCCTCCAGGGTGTTGGTCGCGGGGTAGAAACGATTAATGAAGAAAAGCCTGTTTCTCATACCGTAGACGGAGAGATTGGTTATGGCTTCTTTTTTCGTTTTAGCGTTTCTGTCCGGAGAATTCTCTATCCGCTGCTTCGCCGCCTGGTTTCTGGTCAGCCAGGCCGGGACCACCTCGGAATTTATGCGCAGGACCAGCAGGCTGATCAATACGCCGAATATCAGCACCGGCCGCGTGATCTGGTAGATGTCCAGCCCGGATGCGCGCAGGGCGATCATTTCGTTGTCCTTAGTGAATTTGCCGAAAGTGTAGATCGTCGCCAGCAGGCAGGCAAATGCGGAGACGCGCGAGAAGATAAGAGGCAGGTAGGAGAAATAATATTCCGCGAGCACCGCCAGCGGCACGTGGTTCTTCAGGATATCTTCCAGGTGGGAAAGCGCGTCGACCACCACGTAAAGGAGCATGAACGTGGCCAGACAGAGCAGGAATACGCCGACCACGCTGCCAAGTATATATTTGTCTATTATGCGCATACTTTTTTCACCAGCAGTGCCCCGGAGATTCCCATTATGATGTTCGGCAGCCACATTACGATAGCCGGGGGGAGCAGCCCCTGCAGACTCAGCGCTTCAGCCCCGATGAACATCAGATAATAAAGGCCGACGATCAGGAAGGCTATGCCGAAGTTGATGGATTTCTCCCTGCGTCTGGTAATCACCGCGATGGAAGCCCCCACCAGTATGAAGATAAAGCAGGAGAAAGCCAGGGATATCTTTTTGTGTATTTCCGTCAGTATCGGGGCCGGGTCAATCCTTTCTTTCTTCAGCCGGCCGGCTTCCCGGCGCAGTTCCTGCAGCGTCATATCTTTCGGTTTTTTGTTTATTTCTCCGTTTTCCTGTCTGGAAAGGTTCAGGGACATGAAGTAAGTCTTGAAATTGAGCTTGTAGAAATTGGAGGGGTTGTCCGGATCCGGTTCGTCCGCCGTGCCGTCCATAAGCTTCAGTTTCACGGTTTTCTTTTCCGGGATGAGGATAAATTCTCCCTTTTTGGCTACTATGGTGCGCGTGGGGCCTTCGTCCTGCGGTTCGTAGATGCGGATATTGGAGAGTTTGTTGCCCTCGATGTGATAAATGAAAAGTACGTATTTCTCAAAGGCGTTGATGAAAACGCCGGGTTCCAGGGCAGCCGCGGGGTTCTTTACTCCCACTTCCATCAGCGTCTTCCTCGTGGCGTAATGGGCGTAAGGTATAACCCTGTCGTTGAAGATCACCAGGATGAGGCTGAGCATCATGCCCAGGGTCAGCAGCGGGGAAAGGAGCCGCAGCATATGTATGCCGCAGGCCTTGACCGCCACTATCTCGTTGTCTCCGGAAAGCCTGCCGAGCGAGATAAGCGTGGCGGCAAGCGCCGCGATCGGCAGCGTATAGGTCAGCAGGTAGGGGACCATCAGCAGGAAAAGCTTCATCACGCTGAGGATGTCCACGCCCTTGTTTATGATCAGGTCGGTGATTTTCAGCAGGTTACCCAGGAGCATCACGAAGGTGAGCACTCCCAGCGCCAGAAAGAAGGGGAAGATGAATTCACCGATAAAATAATCGCGTAATATCTTCATATTAACAGTGTGTTACCGGTTAGTTTGCCAGGGTTAGCGCGGTCACTTTCGAGGCGCCGGCGTCTTTCAGCGCTTTCGCGGCTTCCGAAAGAGTGGCCCCGGTGGTGAGCACGTCGTCTACCAGTAGTATGTGTTTTCCTGCCAGCGGAGCGCCGTTTTTGACCAGGAAACACCCGCGCACATTCAGTATCCTGTCTTCTTTTTCCAGCCCGGCCTGCGGGCGGGTCCGCGTCCGTCTCAGGAGCATACCGTCGGCCACTACCTTTCCGGACGCTGAAGCAAGACATTTACAGAATATCGCCGACTGGTTGAATTCCCTTTCTCTCAGCCTGGAAGGATGGAGAGGGACGGGAATCAGGATTTCCGCTGAAGCGAACAGGAAATCATATTCCCGGTAGAAGGCGGTCAGCAGCCTGCCGAGCGTTCTGCCCAGGTAATCCCTGCCTCCGTATTTAAAAGCGTGCAGTAGTTCTTTTATCCTGTCGTCGTACCGGCAGGCCCCGAACGAACGGTCGTAGTGAAAATGCCTGCCGGAGCAGGCGGGACAGCGTCCGGTCCCCGCCGGGAAGTGCCTGCCGCATCCTTCGCAAAAAGGAGGGGCGTTCATGCGGATCGCCCCCCAGCATTCGGCGCAGACCGCTTCGTCCACCGAGCCTCTGTTCTTCAGGCTGGCGCGGCAGGAAAGGCAGACGGCCGGATACACGATGTCCCGTAACCCCTTGAACAGGCCGCGTAACATAGGACATATAATAACAGTTGGCCTTTCGTTTGTCAAACTGCAAAGAACCCTTGAATAATTTATACGGCATGTTAAAATATCCCTCGTTAAACAGATTTTCCCATGATATTGCGCGCGAGGAGATATGATGAAAAAGATAGTCCTTATAAGACACGGGGAGAGCGTCTGGAATAAAGAGAACAGGTTCACCGGATGGACCGACGTGGACCTTTCCGAAAAGGGGGCGGCGGAAGCGGTGAAAGCCGGAGACCTGCTTAAGAAAGAGGGATATACTTTCGACATCGCCTTCACTTCGGTGCTGAAAAGGGCCATCAGGACCCTTTGGAGCGTGCTGGACCGGATGGACCTGATGTGGATACCGGTGCGTAATTCCTGGCGTCTGAACGAGCGGCATTACGGCGCGTTGCAGGGATTGAACAAATCGGAGACGGCGGCCAAATACGGAGAGGACCAGGTGCTTATCTGGCGGCGCAGTTACGACATTCGGCCTCCGGCCCTGGAGAAGAACGACCAGCGGTATTCCGGCAGCGATCCGCGTTACAGTGAAGTTTCCGCTGACGATATGCCGAGGAGCGAATGTCTGAAAGACACCGTGGCGCGGTTCCTTCCTTATTGGCATGAGACCATAGCGCCCGCGGTGAGTTCCGGGAAGAACGTGATCATCGCCGCCCACGGCAACAGCCTGCGCGCCCTGGTTAAATATCTGGACAACGTTTCCGACAAGGAGATCGTGGGGTTGAACATACCCACGGCTATTCCGCTGGTGTATGAGCTGGATGACGACCTGCGCGCCCTGCGGCATTATTATCTCGGAGACCCTGAGGAGATAGCCAGGGCCGTGTCTTCCGTTGCCAACCAGGGAAAGGCGTCGTCCGGAAAGTAAGGTAAAACACAAAAAGGCGGAAGAAGCCTTTTACCCCTGCCTCGCAAGAGCTTATGTGTCCGGTTTCAAAAGGCGTTGATAGTGGCCGGGTCTATATCGGTGCGCAGAGCGGGGATGTTACGGAGGTAAATAATGGATAGCGGAGAAATATATCTTACCAGGCCGGGTTACGATAAGCTGACGGAAGAACTCGAACGCCTGCGCACCGTCCGCAGGAGAGAGATCGCCAGGGAGATAGAAAAAGCCAGGTCTTACGGGGACATCAGCGAGAACGCCGAATACGACGCGGCCAAGGACGCGCAGGCGCACAACGAAAAGCGTATAGCGGACCTGGAAGCGAAACTCGGCAAATGCCGTATCATAGACGATGCCCTGATGTCCAAGGACGAGGTACTGATAGGCGCCACCGTCAAGCTGCACGATATGGAGACCGGAGAAGAATTCGAGTATATGCTTGTCGCCGAGGTTGAGGCGGATTACGCGCAGAACAAGATATCGGTTTCCTCACCGGTAGGCAAGGCGCTCCTGGGGCACAAGGTAGGCGAGGTCGTGGAGATCGAGATACCGGCCGGAATGCTGAAATACCGCATAGAGTCGTTGAAACGATAAATAAACCATGGTGGACTTGAAAGCTCAGCTTAACGAGGCGCAGTTATCCGCGGTAAACACCGTGGACGGTCCGGTGCTGGTGATCGCCGGCGCGGGGTCGGGAAAGACAAGGGTCATAGAGTACAGAGTCCTGCGGCTGGTGGAAGAAGGGGTTGATCCGTCTTCCATACTTCTGCTTACTTTTACCCGCGAGGCGGCGCGCAGGATGCTTGAACGCGCCGCCGGGCATGACAGGCGCTGCAGCCGCGTCGAAGGAGGCACGTTCCATTCCTTCGGGTACAGGCTCCTGCGCAGGTATTACGCGTTAGCCGGGCTGCCTGAGAACTTTTCCGTGATGGATGAGGATGACGCCGGCGAGGCTATAAAACGCTGTATGGACCGATCAGCCCAGGACAAGAAGTTCCCCAAGAAAGATACCGTCCGCTCCATAATCAGCGCCTGCGTCAACAGGGCCCTCAGCGTCGAGGAGGTTCTGGCCAGGGATTACCGGCATTTTTTTCCTTTTTCCGGGGAGATTTCTTCCCTGCGTTCCAAATACTGCGATTTCAAGCGCAAGAACGGATACGTGGACTATGACGATATCCTTGTTTTGATGAAGGGTCTGCTTGAGAAAGAGGAGGTTCGCGTTTCTTTCATCTCTTCCTACAGATTCGTCATGGTGGACGAGTTCCAGGATACCAACAGGCTGCAGGGCGAGATAACCCGTCTGCTGGCGGAACCGCACGGCAACGTGATGGTGGTCGGAGACGACGCCCAGAGTATTTACGGTTTCCGCGGCGCTTCCCACCGCAACATCATGAAATTCTCCGAAGTTTACCGCGGCTGCAAAATAGTCAAACTGCAGGACAATTACAGGAGCACCCAGCCCATTCTCGACCTTGCCAACAGCGTCCTGCGCAGCATGGAGAACAAATACGACAAGTCGCTGGTCTCCGCGCATTCCCGCGACGGCGAACGGCCGGCGTTTTTTATGTTCGGCGACGCCTATGACGAGGCCTGCTGGCTTGCTTCCCGGCTGGAAGAGGCGCTGGCGGCCGGACAAGACCCCGGTGAACAGGCCGTGCTTTTTCGCTCCGCCTACGTTTCCATCCCTTTGCAGGCGGAGCTCGGCAGGAGAGGCGTCGCCTTCAGGGTTTTCGGAGGGATGAAATTCTACGAGGCCGCTCACATAAAAGACGCGGTTTGTCTTTTCCGCCTGGCGCACAATCCTTCCGACGAACTGGCCTGGCGAAGGGCGCTCAAGATGAACGACGGCGTGGGAGAGAAGACGGCCGAGCGGGTGATCTCCGAGATCCGGCATTGCCGCGGAGGGATGAGGGTTTACGCTTCCGCTCTTCGTTCGGGTAAATTCAAAGGCGGGCTCAAGTCCGCCCTCGAGAAATTGTCGTTTTTTCTGGAGAAGGCGTCGGCTGAACCGGACCTCGCCCTGCGTTTTGATATGATTCTTGAATATTACGCGCCGTTTTTCCGGGACAGGTTCGACGATTGGCATTTGAGAAACGGCGACTTCACCGCTTTGCGGGAGATCGTGGCGCACAGCGCCTCGGCCGACGAACTCCTGGCTTCGCTGGCCATAGACCCTCCGCAGCAGTGCGAAGAACGCGGGGGCATTGTTCTTTCCACCATCCATTCCGCCAAGGGGCTGGAGTGGGACAACGTTTATCTGATCGGCATGCAGGACGGGGTTTTCCCCAGCGGTTTTTCCTTCGAGAAACCGGAGGAGATGGAGGAAGAGCAAAGGCTTTTTTACGTCGCGATAACCAGGGCCCGCGGCAGGCTTATTCTTACCTTTCACAGGGAAAACGCGCGTAATCTCTTGACGCCGTTCAACCGGGTCTCCAGGTTCCTTGAACTGCCGGGGGTGGCGGATTCCATCGATAAAGAGGACGTCTTTCCCTGGAATTCAGCCGGGCAGCGGGGACGCGGTGCGTATTCCGGTTGCGGCGGGGAGCCTCTTGACGACAGAATGTTCGATTTCCTGGACGGAGAGATATGAAGGTCAGGCGCGTGTATAAAGGCAAAGTGATAGAACTTTCTTTAAAAAGCCTCGCGCTGCCGGACGGAGGGAGGGTCGTGACCGAGGTAGTCGGGCATCCCGGAGCGGTGCTTGTGGCGCCGTTTTTGCAGAACGGCTCCCTGATTATGATCAGGCAGTACCGTCCCGTGATCGGGAGATACATTTACGAGTTCCCGGCCGGCACCAGGCGCCGCGGCGAGCCTTATAGAAGCTGCGCGGCGCGGGAGCTTGCGGAGGAGACCGGACTGCGTTCCCGATTTTTCACCAGGCTGGGGGAGATATACCCGGTGCCTGGTTATTCCACGGAGAAGATAGTTATCTACCGCGCGGCGTCCTGCCTGAAGGGCGAGTGCAGGAGGGAGAGGGACGAGTTCCTGGAAAACGTCCCTTTGACGGTAAAAGAAGCCGCGGCATTGTTCCGCCGCGGAGGTATAACGGACGCCAAGACGATTTGCGCGCTGGCGTTCCTGGGGATAATATAATGGCGGAAGAGAAAAAGAGCGGCGGCCAGTCGTTACGACCGTCCGGAATGAGCGCGGACCCCACGCTGCTGGATGATTTTGTCCGCGTATTGCGGGCGTCCCTGAACGTTTCGTCGCTTTATCCTCCTGAGCATCCTTCTTTCAAGAAATCAGCGGAGGAACTTCGCGACAAGATAAACGAGGTCCTTGCGGCCGGGATAACCGTGACCATCGGCGTGATGCCGGACAGGCTGATTATCGCCGGAAGGGAATTCTCCGGGGTCGCTTCCTACGGGGAACTGGCGGCTTCACTGCACCAGCGTAAGATAAAAAGCGTTTCTTTCTTCCCCGGCATCACCGCCGAGGAGCTCGCTATTTTCCTTTCAGCCGTGACTTTTTCTCCCAAAGATATCGCCAAACAAGGCGGTATAAATTCCCTGTTGAACCGTTATTCTTTGCACTTCGTGGCGGTGGACGACCTTGACTACCAGGACCTGCTTGAGGGCGGCGCCGGAGACTCCACCCAGGTTTGGCATTACCTGCTTGAGGAGGCGATGGTGAAGAACGACAAGCAGGCCGCCCATAATCTGGTTAAACAAATGGTCAAAGACTTTAAGGGCGCGGCGCGGCGGCTGGGGATGTCGCAGTTACTGGAAGATGAAGAGACGTCGCAGAGCGTGAACCGTTTTCTGGATTATCTCTCCCATAACGATAAGTCGGGTTTTCGCGAGTGCGTAAGCGGGATCGCGGAGACCGCCCTTAATGAGCGCGCGAAGGAACTGGATCAGGTTCAGATCGCGAAACTGCGCAGATTCTTCCGGAATTGCACGGATGAGGATTTCGCTGCCATCTTAAGCGAAGAATTGGTCGAAAGAGACGGCCTTGATATGTTGAGCCTCAGTCTTTTTAGCCGCCTGGCGGAGGGGCGCAATCACGCAGACATAGCCGCGCTGACCGTCGACATGCTGAAAAAGGAACCTTTTTCAGCCGGAGAGAAGGTCGCCAAGAGGATCGAGAAGCTTTTTTCCGGCGAGGCCGCCGCCGACCTCCCCGGCACTTACCGCACTTCGCTCATGCTTTTTCTGCAGAACGCTTCTTTCGGGAGCGAGCAGTCGCTTGACAGGGAGTTGCTGGAAGGGAATTATTTCTATATGCTTTTGAACCTCTTGACGCAGGAAAGGGACCCCGGGCGCGCCGCGGTGGTAACCGGAAAGCTGGAGTCCGACTGGAGTAAAATAATCGCGGCCGCCGATACGGATTACGTCCACAGTCTTGTCGATATAATGGAATCCCGCAGGGCCGGCGACTATCCTCTCCCGAAAGAGATCACAGAGCAGCTGGGCAGGATGGTGGTCTCTTTTGTGGAAGAATTGATATGGGACGAAGCTTTTCAGGACACTTCTTTATTGGAGATGGTGTCCGCCAGCACCAAGGGGCCGGATTTTTACCTCCATAAGATATTCGAAGAAGGCGTGATGACATCCTGCGCGCTGAACCTTTTTATCGGACTTTTTCCGGAAGAAATGGAGGGTTTTTACGCGCGCCTGCGGCTAAAATCCGACGATATCGGTTTCCTCGACCGGCTGATCTCTTCTTTGGAGAGAACCGGCGTTCCGGCGGCGCAGAGGATATTGCAGGATATTTACGGGTTTTCCAACATTTTTCTCCGCAAGCGTATCCTGGAGGCAATGCGTGCGCTCCGGAATCCGGACGACGGTTTTCTGCTCCGGGTGCTTAAGGGAGAAGATGACGTTTCCCTGAAGAGGGAAACATTGGTGATGCTGGCGGAAGAGGGGAAAGGAGAAATAGAGGCGGCGCGTATCCTTTTCGGCATCCCCAGCCCGTGGGGGAAAAAGAACAATCAGTTGATAGTTAACATAACCGCGGCGCAGGAAGCCTCTTTTAAGGCCGCCGTTCCTTCTTTGGAATTATTGAGCAGGCGGCCTTTCTTCTGGAACGCGGCGTTAAGGCGCAGGGCGTCCGAGGCGCTGCGTTATCTGAGATGACTGAAAAAATAGAAAAGACATTCAGAGGGCTGGTGATCGCTTTGCAGAAAGCCAGGCTTTACGGCACGGATCACGTCAAGTTCAGGGAGTCCATTCCCGCGGTCTACGAGAACCTGCTCGATCTGTTCCGGCACAGAAACGAACTGGTAATCGGCCTGGTCGGTAATGAGCTGGCTTTCGAGAAAGAGATATTTTTCGACTTGAGCAGGCTGCTTCAGCCGGTCATAGAATACCTTACTTCCCGGGGAATCGAACGCATATCGTTTTCGCAGGGCCTCACTTTAGAGGAGCTTGAACGTTTCGTGGTCTTCCTGGCGGTTTCCTCCGACCAGAACGACCCCGACCCGCAGGTCTGCCTCGAGCAGAGGAACATACGCAATATAACGGTTGGGAAGCTCGGCGTGGCCGGCGGGGAAGAGAAGGACAAGGAAAAAGCCGGGGAATCCGTTTTCAAGATATACGAAGATTCCCTCTCCCGCTTTTCCTCGGCGATAGACGCCTTGCTGTCCGGAGAGAAGGCCGACGTCCTGAGCGTCCGCATGACGTTGAACAACATTACGGAGATGCTTACCGGGCGTTATCAGGAGTTCCTGAAGCTCGCCACGGTAAAAAGATACGATGCCGGCACGTTCGTGCACCTGATGAATGTGGCTATCCTGGGCATGTATTTTTCGGCGAAACTCGGTTTCCCGAAAGAAGACGTCAACGAAATAGGCATGGCCGGTCTGTTCCACGATATAGGAAAGCTTTACATATCGCGTAAAATAATAACCAAGCCGGGTAAACTTACCGAAGAGGAGTTCGACCGGATAAGGAGCCATTCTTCGCTCGGCGCGGAGATACTGCTGGAGTATTCTTCTTCCCTGGGGGTATTGCCGTCGGTGGTGGCTTTCGAGCACCACCTTAAGTATGACCTGAATGGGTATCCGCGGCTTGCTGTGCGGCGTTCGCCGGTTACGGCGTCTAAAATAATAGCGATCTGCGACGTTTACGACGCGCTCTCGCAGAGACGCAGCTACAAAAATGATTATCCGCCGAACGTCATATACGATATAATGATACAGGACCGCGGCACTTCTTTCGATCCTGAACTGCTGGACAGCTTTTTCAGGATCATGGGGGTCTGGCCCGTAGGCACCCTGCTTAAACTCAGCGACGGCAGGATAGCCGTGGTCAGGGACGAGAATCCGGACGATATCTTTCATCCTTTGATCGAGGCGCAGGACGCGCAGGGCGCTAAAGAGATATTGGACCTGCGCAAGCTCTCCGGAGCCGTGGAGGTGGAGCGGGCCCTGAACCCGTTAACAGACGGCAAGGAATACCTGGGACTTATTTAATCAAACCGCAGAAATCCCTGGCTTTGAAGCCGGGGATGAATGCGGAGCAGATTACCCCGCAGAGTGCCGGAAAAATGCCGAAGGGATTTTTCCGGTATCTTACGACACGGGGTTACTCGAGAAAGAAACCCCGGGCTGAAGCCCGGGGAGCTTCATTCCGGGGGCCTGTAGGGCGGCAGAGAGATGCGGCGAAACACAGCGGATGACGGCGGGGTAAGGATGCGGATCACGCGCTTTTTTTGTCTTTCGCGGTCCTGTGATATATCTACCGGGGGGAGGGAGAATGTTTAAGAATTTTGCGGTTCTCGGTCTATTGACGGCGGCTGTGTCCTTGTCCGGCTGCGGAACGCTGGAAAAAGCCAGGTCCGCCGAAGAATGTCAAAGCCGCGTGCACGATTTGAATCAAAAGATGGCCGAGCTGAGCCGGCAGAAGGACGAACTTTCCGCGCGCAACGCCGAGCTAATGGAGTCTTCGCGCGAAAAGATAAGCGACCTGGAAAAGGCGAAGCGTGACCTCGCGGAGAGTCTTAACAGCGAGCTCAACGATTACAAGGCCAAGCTGCAGATGACCGAGCGCGGTTTGGTGATTACCTTTATGGCCGAGATTTTCTTCGATTCCGGCAAGGTCTGGATAAGGGAAGGGGCCAAGCCGATACTGCGCAAAGTGGCGCGCGTGCTGAATAACGATGTCCCCGACGCCAAGGTGGCGATAGAAGGGCACACCGACGACGTGCCGATAAGACATTCCGGCTGGCGCTCCAATTGGGAGCTTTCCACCGGCAGGTCGCTTTCCGTTCTGCATTATTTCATAGACGAATGCGAGGTCTCGCCGCAGCGTTTATCCGTCAACGGTTACGGCGAATACAGGCCGGTGGCTTCCAATGATACCGCGGCAGGCAGGCGTCAGAACCGGCGCGTGGAGATCGTCATCCTTCCTTCCAAGATCAGCAAGGTTCGTAAATAGAGAATCCGTCCGCTGTATGGATTACCGGCAAAAGGAGCTGTAATGTGCATGGAACTTTCACTCCAGGATATGCGTAAAAGATTGTTCGTTTTGCTTCAGGAAGAGGCGTTGAAGAAAGGGGACTTCACCCTTTCCTCCGGGAAAAAGAGCGGTTATTATCTCGACGGCAGGGTGATCACGCTCACCCCGGAAGGGGCTTTCTTGACCGCGGGGATATTCCTTGAGATGCTCAAGGACGCTTTACCCGATGCGGTGGGCGGTCCTACCCTGGGAGCGGACCCCATAGCCGGGGCGCTGGCCTGCTTGAGCCATTTACGGGGAACGCCTGTAAAGACCTTTATAGTGCGTAAGGCCTCCAAGGGGCACGGTATGCAAAGACAGATTGAAGGCCCGTCCATAGCGCGCGGCGCCTGGGTCGTGCTGGTGGATGACGTCGCCACTACCGGTGGGGCGTTGATAGAGGCCAAAACCGCTCTTGATAATGCGGGTATAACGGTTTCCCGCGTCTTGGTGATCGTGGACAGACAGGAAAACGCCGAGAGTAACCTCGCCGCGTCGGGCCTGAAACTGGAATCTATATTCAAGATATCGGAGTTCGGAGTTTGATCCTTCTCTATCCCGCGTTTCAAAGACCTTTTCGGATATCGGCGCACTCTTTTTTCGCCTTAAATGGCGGAGTGCCGTTTGGCGTGTAAAATCTAAGGAACGTGCGTAAATGAAAGCTTCCGGAGCTGACATAATCGTGATAGGCGCCGGCCCGGCCGGCATGATGGCGGCTATAGGCGCCGGCCGGATGGGGCGGCGGGTGCTTCTGTTGGAGCGTAACGCCTCCTGCGGAAAGAAGCTCCTTTTGAGCGGCAAGGGCCGCTGTAATCTCTCCAACGCCTGTTCCCGCGAAGAATTTTTCCGCAGATTCTCCGGGCAAGGGGCATTCCTCAGGAACGCGCTGGATAAATTCTATTACCCGGAACTTACCGCTTTTTTCGCTGAACGCGGCCTTGAACTGGCGGTGGAGCGGCAGGGCAGGATATTCCCGCGCAGCGGGGGCGCCTCCGGAGTCCTGCGCGTTCTGCTTGCGGAGTTGAAGAAACTCGGGGTGCAAACGGTTTTCGGCTGCCGCGTCCGCGGCATAGAGACCGTCGAAGGCCGCGCGCGCGGGGTCGCGCTGCATGGATCAGGCAGGTTCGCCGCCGGAAAAGTGATATTGGCCAGCGGCGGGGTTTCTTACGCCTTCACCGGCTCAAGCGGCGAAGGCCACGAAATGGCGCGCTCCCTTGGGCACGATGTCACTCCTTTGCTGCCGGCACTGGTCCCCTTACGCATGGCGCGGCAATATCCATCCTTGGACGGGATGCTGCTTAAAAACGTGAAGGCCGTGTTTTCCTTTACCGTCAAGGGTAAGAAAAAACGCCTTGAGTCGCCTGTCGGGGAGATCGTTTTTCATTCCCGCGGCATTGGGGGAGCCTTGATTTTGTCTATAAGCGGCAGGATCACCCGTTTGCTCGCCGAAGGTGCGAAAGTGGATCTGGAGATAGACCTTAAACCCGGCCTGGAGCGCGCCGTGCTGGAGGCGAGGTTGTTGCGTGAATTCGGGTCCGCTCCCGGTTCAAGAATAGAAAAAATACTTTGCGCGCTTATGCCGGCAAGGCTGGCCGCGGTATTCTGCCGTGAGTGCGGGGTGGAGTGTCGTAAACAGGCCGGACAGATCACTTCCGCGGAGCGCGGCAGGATCGTAGAACATATGAAGAGTTTCGCCTTCGGCATAAAAGGCGCTTCGCTGGAGGAGGCGATGGTTACTTGCGGAGGCGTCTCCCTGAAGCAGATTGATCCTCGCAGTATGGAATCCAGGCTGGTCAAGGGTCTTTATTTCGCAGGCGAGATAATCGATCTGGACGCCGACACCGGAGGTTTTAATCTTCAGGCGGCTTTTTCCACCGGTTACCTGGCAGGGGAAAGCGCCGCTTCCGGCCGCGAGGGGGATGTTCGATGAAGAAAAGCGGAAAAACCATGTTATATCTGGCCTCCGCGTCCAAAGCGCGCGTTAGAATACTCTCGGACCTGGGATTGATTTTCAAGACCCTTCCTGTGGACATACCGGAACACGGAGCCAACGGCGACAAGGTGAAATCGTTTCCGGCGCTGGTAAAACGCAACGCGCGTCTGAAGGCGCTCGCAGCGGCCGAAAAGATCCCGGAGGGCGTGGTGATCGCGGCGGATACCGTCTCCGGGCATAAAGGCGTGATCTATGGGAAACCGCGCTGCCGCGCGGAAGCGGTTTCGATGCTGAAGAAGCTCTCCGGTTCGGCGCAGCGCGTTTACACCGGGATAGCCGTCGCGCGCAAGGACCTCAGGGGCAGGCTGAATATAAAGGCCGCCTCGGAGAGGACAACTGTGTATATGGACAGGCTTTCCGAAGAGGAGATACGGTCTTACGTTTACGCTGGCGCGGCCCTGGGGAAAGCGGGAAGTTTCGATATCCAGGGCAGGGGGGCTTTTTTTATCAAGAAGATAGACGGGTGTTTTTACAACGTGGTCGGACTGCCGGCGCGTCTTTTATACCGCGTGCTCAAGGAAATGAAGATAAGCCTGCTGGTTTTTCTGCCCTTTATTTTTCTTTGCGCCGGATGCGCCACCGAATACAACTCCTCCACCGGCAGGATGGAGTCTTATTACTACAGCACCGAGAGGGAAGTGCGCGCCGGGGAAGCGGTCGCCAGGGCGGTCGAGAAGGAGTATAAGCTTGCCGGGGACCCTTTATTGCAGGAGAGGGCGCGGCGCATAGGCTCGCGTATCGCCTCGGTATGCGGGCGCAAAGAGATAAAATACACCTTCAAGGTACTGGACGACGAGGAGATAAACGCCGTCTCTCTGCCGGGGGGATTCGTTTACGTGAATAAAGGCGTGCTGGCAAAGGCTGCGGGAGACGACGAGGTGGCGGGAGTCCTGGCGCACGAGGTGGGGCACATCGTTTGCCGCCACAGCATAAAGAAGATGCAGGGGATGACCGGTTATTCGCTCTTGCGTATACTGCTGGCGCAGGCGCCAGACCCCGGGAAGGTGGGGACAGCCGCCGACGCCGCCTTCGTCGAACTTATGCTGGGGTATTCCCGGGAGGACGAACTGCAGGCGGACGCGCTCGCGGCCCGCTATATGAAAGAGGCCGGATATGATCCCTGGGCGATGATCTCTTTTCTGGAGCGGCTCTGGCAGGATGAGAAACGCCGGCCGCCCAGGCGGATGTCTTATTACAAGACGCACCCATACATTCCGGACAGGATAAGGGTGGTAAAGCAGGAGCTTGGGGAGAAAATGGATTTTACGGATTATATCAATATAGAACAGCAGCCGGCGGGACAGGATGCTTCTCATTAAACATATCATATTCCAGGGGGTGTTATTTATGACGGCGCTTGGTGCTGCTTTAGCGCAGGACAATCCTTTCGGCGTGCTGGAATTTCTGCATTGGGATCATTCCTGGAACGCCAATAAATACCACACGCAGGCGGAGCTGGACAAGGCCGCCGACGCCGTCCTGCACAGCGGGGCGGGCATCGTGCGGGTGGATTTTCTCTGGCAGGACATAGAGCCGTCGCCGGGAAAATATGATTTTGCCAAGTATGACAGGATAGTGGATGCGCTCTCCTCCAGGGGTATCGAAATACTGGGTATAGTGGACTATAGTTCCGATTGGGCCTCGGCGTGCGGGAAATGGAACTGTCCGCCGCGTGATTTCGCCCTTTTCGCCGCTTATGCCGCGCGGGTCGCCGGCCGTTATAAAGGAAGAGTTAAATACTGGGAGATATGGAATGAACCGGACTCGGCGGTTTACTGGCAGCCGCAGGACAGGATGAAGGAGTATTGCCGTCTGCTGGAGCTTTCTTATAAAGCGATAAAAGAGGCCGACCCCGGCTGTAAGGTTTTGAACGGCGGGCTGGCCAAAGGCCTCTTAAGCGTGAATGTGCTCTACGACAACGGGGCCGCGCCGTATTTCGACATACTCAACGTGCATATCTTCGAATCCCCTTTGAGCGACGGCGCCTTGAGCAGGATCAGGGCGTTCCCGCGCCTGGTGCGCAAAGTAATGACGCGCAACGGAGATAAAGACAAGAAAATATGGATAACCGAGACCGGCTGCCCGGGCGCCGCCGACCGGTCCGTCAAAGGCTGGTGGCTGGGAAGAAACCCCGATGAAAAAGAGCAGGCGGAGTGGCTGGTTTCCGTTTACGCCGAGCTGACAAAAGCCGAAGGGGTTGAAAAAGTCTTCTGGGCCTTTTTGCGCGATTGCAACCGTCATTGGAAGAACGGAACGGATTATCTGGGACTGCTGCGCTGGGACTTCAGCGAGAAGCCGGCTTTCGGCGCCTACTCGCGCGCCAGCAGGGAATGGAAAGAAAACAACGGGAGGTAACCTTATGTTCGCATTCGCAAACTTTCTCGGCGCGGCGGCCCATGTCGTGGACATCCTTTTGACCGTTTATTACTGGCTCATATTGATCAGGGCCGTGATCAGCTGGGTCAGCCCCGACCCCTTCAATCCGCTGGTGCAGTTCCTCGTCAAGAGCACCGAGCCTGTCCTCGCACCGATCCGCAGGATCCTGCCCGCCGGCCTGCGTTTCGGCATAGACATCTCTCCGCTTATCGCGTTCCTGCTGATCGTCTTTTTGCGCTCTTTCCTGGTCAGGACCCTGGTTGACTGGAGCCTGAGACTGGGATAGACAAACAGTGAAGCACGAGGCGAAAGGGGAGAGGAACGCAGAAATGTGTTTCAAACGGGCCGGGTGTGTAACTATGCTGTTGTTTGCGGGCTCTTTTTCCCTTGCCGCCCCCGGTTTTGCCGGGTACGAGGAGGGAACGGACGTGATAGTGGTGCGCAGGAGCGGCGGCGCTATCTACAGCCTGGACAGGGAATCCGTATCGTCTTACGCGCCGCTCCAGTCCGGCCTGGGGCTGGCCGGGTTGCTGCCTCTGGAAGGTGAGTTCAAGGGTTCCGGCGGCGACGGCCAGGCGGACCTTTCTCTGCGCGGAGGCGGATTCGAATCCCTATTGGTAACCGTGGACGGCGCGCGTGTCAACGATCCCCAGACCGGGCATTATACCTGCGACATCCCGCTTACCGCCGCCGACATCGAACGCGTCGATTTGCGCGGCCCGGCCGGAGAAAACGCCGGCGGCGCGGTCTCTGGAGGCCTGGATTTCACGCGCCGCCTGCCGCTGGAAAATGAGAACGTCATTGCAGGTTCTTTCGGCAGTCATTCCTTGTCTTCCGGGTTATTGAGTTTCGCGCGCGGCAACGGCGAGTCCGGGGCGCGGGCATCCGTCTTGAGAAGGCGTTCCTCCGGCTTCCGCGAGGATACCGCCTTTGAGAACAGCATTGTCACCTTCTCCGGGCTTTTGCGCGCGGATAACACCGCGCTGAAGGCGAACTGGGGATACCAGGATAAATATTTCGGGGCTTATGATTTTTATACCCCGGGTAAAGGATATCTTTCCGACGAACGCACGCGCACGCACCTGGCGGACGTTTCTTTCTCCGTCGAGAAAGACGGGATGGTTTTGAGTCCGTCTTTTTTCTGGCGCCGGCATTACGATACCTTTCAGCTTGACCGGACCAAACTGCGCAGTTCGTATCTCAACCATCACCGCACCGACGTTCTGCGCCCGGCTATGGAATTCAGCCTGGAAAGGGAAAACGGCGAGAAATTTCGTTCGGGGACGGAATATGCTTCCGAGCGCATAGTTTCCCGGACTATCGGTAACCATAACAGGGATATCCCGGCGGTGTGGGTATCGCTGCGGTCGGCGCAGTCCGGCAGGCTCGCGGCATCGGCCAAAGCCAGGCTTGATTCTCCCGACAAGGGGGAGGATATCCTTTCAGCCGGAATGGATCTTTCTTGCGCCCTGTCCGGGCCGTATTCTTTGAAAGGAGCCGTTTCCGCTGACGGGCGGCTGCCGAGTTTCACGGAATTGTATTATCTTGACCCCACGACCGCCGGCAGCGAAAGCCTTAAATCGCCGCGTTCTCTTACCTGTGAAGCGGCTTTACAAAGATCGGTTCCGGGCTTGAGCTGGCAGGGAGGGGTTTTCTACCGCGAGGAAAAAGACGTCATAGACTGGATAAAATGGGACTCCGGCCAGGCGGTCTGGCGGGCTGAGAATCTCTCCAGGCTGAATAGCGCCGGTCTGGAGGGGAGATTCCAGACTGAGATTTCGAAGATATGTTCTCTGTCTTGGAATTACGCTTATACCTTGCGCGTTGACCGGGAATCGGGCGTCATTTACAAGTACGGCCCGGGTTATACCAGGCATCTTTCCAATGCCGTTGTCGATCTCTTTCTGCCTTTCGGCACGCAGACTTTTGCCGTAAAATATACCAGGAAGCCCTCCAGGGACCCCTGGATCATATTCGATATGATACTGCGCCGGCGGCTCAATGCCCGGACTTCGCTGTTCTGCTCTGTCTCGAATCTCTTCAACAGCGAGTATCAGGATATAGAGGGTGTGCCGCGTCCCGGCCGTTGGATAGAGGCGGGATGCGAAGTGAAGTGGTAAAGATGGAGAAAAAAGTTTATGCGTAAAATCATTTTGAATGCCGGCGCCTTGCTCGATAAAGTGCGGAAAGAAGCGCCGGTGGTGCATCACCTGACCAATTGGGTTACCGTTTACGACTGCGCGCAGGTCGTCAAATCTTTCGGCGCCTCCCCGGTAATGGCGCACGCCGTGGAAGAGGCTGGGGAGATGTCCGGGATAGCTTCGGCTCTGGTGCTGAACATCGGCACCCTCACCGTCGATGTCCTCGAGGCGATGAAAAAGGCCTGCGGCGCCGCCAATAGAAAGGGTATCCCGGTGGTGCTCGACTGCTGCGGGGCGGGGGCTACCCGGTTCCGGGATGAAAGTTGTCTCGCGCTGGTCAGGAATTTCAGGATAGACATTATCAAAGGTAATGCCTCCGAGATCTGCCGTATGGCCGGCGATGACGCGCGCACCAAGGGGGTCGATTCTTTGGACGACGGTAAAGACGCTGCGCGGACGGCGCAAAAACTGGCCTTGCGGCGTAATTGCGCGGTGGTGGTCACCGGGAAAGAAGATGTCGTCACCGACGGCCGCAGGGTGTTCATAATAAGAAACGGTAATGAAATGATGGCTAAGGTAGTCGGCACAGGCTGTATGGCGGCGTCGGTGATCGGCAGTTTCGCTGCCGTGGAGAAGGATTTCGTTGGCGCGGCGGTCTGCGGGCTTGTCTGCTTTGAGATCGCCGCGGAGCTGGCGGCAAAACAATCTAAAGGCCCGGGGAGTTTTAAAGAGGGGCTCTTTGATCGTATTTATCTGCTGGAAAAGAATATTGTGCGTGATTTGCAGCAGGTTTATACGGTAGACACAGCGAGCGGAGGATAAAATGCGTGATCGCCTTTTTTCTGTGAATAAACGGTTGTCAGCGTTAATGATGTTCTTTATGGTTTCCTTTCCGTTGTATAGTTATGCCAATGCCGGCTTACCGATGATATTCATAACTTTTCCTTATATGCTTTTGGCGTTTATCCCGATATTCCTTATCGAGGGCGTTGTTTACAAAAAAAGGCTGAATATGAATTACGGTAATTCGTTCTCCGTCTCATTTCTGGCAAATCTTCTTTCCACCCTTATTGGTTTTCCTCTGGCCTGGCTGTTGTCGCTGGTAGTGGAAATATTGTTGGCGTTGTCGTTATCTCAACAGGGGCCAACGGGGACGGTCTCGAAAATACTCTTAACTGTTTTAGGACCGGCCTGGCTCGCGCCGCCGATAGAAACAGCGGATCAGTGGTATGTTTCCCTATCTGCATTCTTTGGCCTGATCCCGGCCTACTTTATTTCGGTATGGATGGAGTTGTTCGTGGCACGCAGGTGTTTCGATGAAGTTGATATCAAAGAAGTCAAGAAGGCCGTAAGGGCGGCCAATCTCCTGACTTACGGGATCCTCGGCGCGGTTTGCCTGATTTTAGCGTTAGTGACTAAATTATTGTATAAATAAGCCGGTTAGAATTGTAGGTCTTATTAGAGGCAGTGGTGAGGAGGCGGAAATGAAGACTCTTGAATTGTTGAAGTCCAGAAGAAGCGTCCGGTCGTATCAGGATAAAACGCTGAATAAAGACGATATAGAGAGGATAGTGGATTGCGCCAGGTTCGCCGCCACGGCCCGCAACGTCCAGCCCTGGGAATTCGTGGCGGTCACCGAAAGCAAGACGCTTGAAAGCCTCGCTGTCCTCGCCGACAACGGCAGGTTTCTTTCACAGGCCAAGGCCTGTATCGCTGTGTTTTGCGCCGATACGAAGTATTACCTGGAAGACGGCTGCGCCGCCACGCAGAATTTACTGCTTGCCGCCTCGATGCTCGGCATCGGTTCCTGCTGGGTAGCGGGGGATAAGAAACCCTACGTCCCTCAAGTATCGGCTTTGCTGGGGGTGCCGGAGCGATACAAACTGGTCAGCCTGGTCGCCCTGGGATATCCGCGCAAAGAGGATGAAGCCGGGAAGGCGCAGAAAAGGCCCTTGAAGGAAGTCCTGCATTGGGAGAAGTTCTGAGGGCGGGGGAAAGAGTATCTTATCGGTAAAGAGGCTTTGAAAAAGTGCGGAAGGAGGGAGTTGAACCCTCACACCTCGCGGCACAGGCTTCTGAGACCTGCGTGTCTGCCATTCCACCACTTCCGCATTACTTATCAGAAATTTATGTAACAAGGTAGTAGTATATTCCAGCCCGGTTGACTTGTCAATAATCATTGTCCAATCCGTCTTTTGTTGTTATAATATTTTTCCCTCGGAAACCGCGATATATGCTTTTTCGCAGCCGGAGCTTTAAAATATGCTGTTCGAATCATTTAAGATTACAAGTCTGGCCATGGCCCAGATATTCCTGCTGGGCGGCATCGGCTATTTTCTCGTGCGCAGGAACCTGCTGGGCGATTCCTGCCTTTTGACGCTGGGCCGCCTGAGTATGGATGTGACTCTGCCCTTGATGATCTTCGTGCAGATCAGCAGGGAATTCAAGTTCAGCCTTTATCCGGATTGGTGGATATTCCCCTTGATGAGTCTGGCGGTAACCGTTGCCGGCGCCCTATCGGCGCTGATCTTCCTGCCCTTGATCGGTAAGGGCAGGCGAATGACGGAGTTCGTCAGTCTGGCCGCTTTCCAGAATTCCGGGTATCTGCCCCTGGCCTTGATAGCGGCGATGCTGCCGCACGAACAGGCCGGACCGATGTTCATTTACACGTTCCTTTTCCTGATGGGGTTCAACCTGTTGATCTGGTCTTTCGGGGTATATATGCTTTCGCGCGCCAAGGAGAGGAAATTTTCCCCGGCGAGTCTGTTCAGCGCTCCGGTGGTCGCCACGCTGGCCGGGCTCTTGGCCGCGGGTTTCGGCCTCAACCGTTTCCTGCCGGATTTCCTGATGAATCCGTTAAAGATGACCGGGGACTGCACCTTGCCGCTGGCGTTGTTCGTGGTGGGAGGAGGCCTGGCGCGTATAAACCCGGGGGATCGCGCCGGTTCCGGGCAGGTCTTTATGCTCTGTGTATTAAAATTGCTTTTGCTGCCGCTGGCAGGACTGGCGCTGGTGGGGTTATTAAAGATGCCGTATCTGACAGGGCTGCTGCTGGTGATGCAGCTGGCGATGCCTCCGGCAACTTCGCTTTCCGTGATCGTGATGACCGGGAACAGCCGGGACCTGCTTATCAGCCGCGGCATATTCTTCGGCCACCTGGCGAGCCTGTTGACCATACCGTTAATATTAAGTTTATATTTCACTTTCTACCCGGCAAAATGAGTGAAAATATCGCGAAGAATCATAAAGCTTATCGGGACTACGAGATACTCGAGAAACTGGAAGCGGGGATAGAATTAAAAGGCAGTGAGGTCAAGTCCCTGCGTATGGGCAGGATCAATCTTAACGACAGTTTCGCCCGCCTCGACGGCGGACAACTGATATTATATAATCTGCACATAAGCCCCTATGCAGAGGCGAGTTATTTGAACGTCGATTCCGTCAGACAGAGGCGGCTTCTGGTGCATAAACGCCAGCTGCTTGCCTGGGCGGACAAGACCGTTCGGCGCGGGCTTACCATCGTCCCGACCAGGGTTTATTTCAACGCGCGCGGTTTCGCCAAGCTCGAACTGGCGCTTTGTAAAGGCAAGAAACTGCACGACCGCAGGGACGATATCAAGAAGCGCGAGACAGATAGAGAAGTGAAACGCGTTCTAAAGAGCAGGCGGCGGTGAGGCCGGTGATTTCCTCCGCAGGATATGCGTTTTGCGCCGCTTAAACATTGGTTTGGTCCGGGGACACAATACTTAATCACACCGCAGAGTGCCGGATTTACCTTAGCCAAACGGATGGCTAAGTATTCACCAGTGTGAAAATGCCGAAGGGGTTTTCCCGGTATCTTACGACACGGGGTTAATCAAGAAAGAAATCCCGGGCGCCTGTATTGAGCAGTGCGACAGGCTCATTGTCAAGGTGTGTCGAAGGATTGGCTCGCGGCGTTCCGATGTGATATACTATATAGAAGGGGGTGAAAGGGTTCGACTTAGGGCAGTCGGGTAAAAACAGCATGCCGCGGAAGCAGGGTTGGCCGCGTAAAACAAACCTTGCAAACTACAAACGCTAACAACAGAATCAATGCGTTTAACACCGTTCCGGTAGTTCCTTTCGTGGGAACTATGGGAATGGCCCCAGTCTTAGCTAATTAATTAGCTAAGCCTCTCTGCGGGTTCCGCCTACGGCCTGTAAGAGAGCCTTAGTAGGCTGGCCCGGTTTTTCGCTCCCGGGAACCGGGCGAGATAAGGGAGCTGCGGTCCTTCCGGTCGTGTTTATCCGGACGGCTGGACTGAAGTTTGAAAGATAAACTAAGCATGTAGCGGTTTCTACCGGATTACTTAAGGACGCGGGTTCGATTCCCGCCACCTCCACCATGTTGTTCAGGGCGCCGTTTGGACGACCGGGCGAAAGACGATTCCCGCCCGGGTAAGCAAGCGGCGCCTTTTCTTTCGGTCGCCGGCGAGTTTCGAGAAGCTCTCTGCCGGGCCTTGTCACCGGGGAAGCCTCTTATTTTTGAAGCTTTCCCGAATTTGTAGCAACGTTTTTCTCTAATCTGTTATTTATCATCGGGTTAAGACAAAATTTTGTGCACTGGGCTAAATTTCATTTTTTAAGTATTTTTGCAACTGATAAAGTTTTAGATGATCGATTCTACCCTTATCAGATTTAAAGCCGTACCTGACCTTCTCCATTTGACGCCAAGTGCGGATAACGTTCTCTGAATTACCGCTTCTTGGTATTTCCGGATGATCCAGGAAGGTAGTCATATATTTAAAGTAAGGCGTGTTTAAAAATTTGATAATATTAGCAAAGTGTTGATTCTTGATCTGCCAGTTCTCCTTAGTAAGTTCATCACGCTTTGTATAAGCTTCAGCCTGGCTCTTTGATTCAAGGAATATACGCCTGATTTTTTGTTTCAAGATGAGGATGTCTTCAATAGTTGTTCCTTTGTATCGCTTCATAAGGTTATCCATGATGCCGCGCTCTTTGCCAGACCAGTATTCCATATTCTTTAGGATAATCCAACGGGCGAACCAAATATCCAGCGTATTTATTTCCATAGCTCCGAGGATCCTCCTGTATTCGGCCATTGCCCGATTCAGGTGGTAATGGATTGTCTTCATTACATGGAAGTAATCATGCTGGATAATGATATCTTTGCCGAATACAGTTTTAGCTGCTTTAGGGAAGCAGCTGCGCATATCAAAGATTATGGCCCAAGGGTTGATTCCTAAGGCCTTTACCGTCGCAAAATGCTCTTTGACAATGCCTCTGCCTAAGCCGTAGGCTTTTTCAAGATAGAGTATCTTTGAGGTTTTGGAATCCGAATCTATTAAGTCATAACCAGAGGCCCTTTTAGGTTTATATTCATCAATGCAGAGGATGCCGGAAAAATTAAGCTTAGAGATGATTTCTTTAAAGCTTAATTTATCTGCTGCGTTATGTTTCCAACGATCAATGGCGGATTTAGAGCCGGTGGTATTAAAACTGCGGTTAAGCCTTTGGGCGATTCTCGGGGTTGTGGAATTATCGGCAATAATACCAGCCACAGCTTCATTTTTTAATCGCTGAGTTGAACGCTGGTATTTATCAATTCCCGGAGTAGGGAGTGCGAAGCTTTGATGATTGCATTCAGGATTCTTACATTTTGCATAGACAACCCGTACCTTAAAAAGAATTGCCTGATCAAGATTAATGTCTTTTACCTGCTTATAATGTTCTTTTTCCTTTTTAAATGGCTGCCTTTTACTACAAAAGGGGCAGGTAACATAGCGGGGGATTTTGAACCTCTTTAGCCGTATTCTAACAGATTCGTCTTGCATGGTAGTCTCCTTTTTAGGATAGACTACCACACAAGTTTTAAAAAATTTGCCCTAAAACCTTAACTACTATTGCTACAAACACGGGTAAGAACTTTATTTTTTTATTGACAAATGATACCAATATGATATCATTACATTGGCGTTAGGAAGGAGAAGAAAAATGAAACTCATTACGCGTGATACCGATTATGCGGTGCGGATCCTCTGTTATCTATCCGGGAAGAATGAGAGGACGGCCGTTGTTGAGATGGTGAGGGAGCTCAAGATTCCAACGGCTTTCCTGCGGCGCATAGCGCAGCGTTTGTCCAGGGCCGGGATGTTGACTTCCGTAAAGGGTTTTAACGGAGGTTTTACCCTCTCGGCTAAACCCCGGGATATAAGACTGCTTGATGTGGCGGAAATTTTTCAGGGCAGTTTCAGTTTGAATGACTGTTTGTTCAAACGAAGGATATGCCCGGACAGGAAGACATGTTTTTTACGCCGGCAGATACTCGATATCGAAAAATATGTTTTGGATAAATTCACGTCTTTGACCATTGGGGATATTCTGGCAGGAGGCAGTATCGATGGCCAAAAGAAAAATAATCAGCATAGACGAAAATAAATGTAATGGGTGCGGAGAGTCTCTGCCGAATTGTCCTGAGGGCGCGATTCAGGTGATCGCCGGCAAGGCCCGTCTGGTGTCGGATTCGTTCTGCGACGGTCTGCAGGCGCATAAAGATAAGATCAACAGGATTATCCGGCAGAACAGCTTGAAATCTGTCACGTATGCGCGCATGGAAGTGGGGTTAAGAAGATATTATCCGGCGGGCGCTGGCGGATTGCGGTAAAACGAATATCCCGTTCAACGAGGCGGTAATCGGTATCAAGGGTGAAAGGTTGTGATGTTCGATAAATGTCCGGGCCAAGATAAACGCAATCTGAAGATAGAGAAGATCAAGTGCGCCTCGTGCGGTTATGAGGCGGAGATATTTTCCGATGAAGTGAAGGTCCGTTGTCCTGGGTGTAAGAATGATATCTGCCGCCAACGGCTGCCGTCGTGCGTGGACTGGTGCAAGCATGCGCGGGAATGCATGAGGCCGGAGAGATTGAAACAACTAAAAGGAGGGGAATGATGTTTTGTTATCAATGTCAGGAAACTGTTAAAAACACCGCCTGCACTATCAAGGGCGTGTGCGGCAAGAACGAGGGCACCGCTAATTTACAGGATCTGTTGATCAATGTCCTGCAGGGCGCTTCGGTTTATGCCGAAAGCGCGCGAATAGAATTTGACCGCCGACAGGGAGAATTCGTCTGCCGCGCTTTGTTCGCCACGATCACCAACGCTAATTTCGACGACGATGCGATCGTCGAACTGATCAGGCAGACATCCGAGCGGCTGCCGGGGTGCGCCGGCTGGAAAGAGCCGGCGAAAGAAGCGTTGTATGAGAAAGCCAAAGACGTCGGCATCCTGAGTTACAGCAGCAATGAGGATGTCCGATCGCTTAAAGCGCTTCTTTTATACGGGATCAAAGGTGTTGCCGCGTATGCCGAGCACGCCGCTGTGCTGGGTTTTTATGATAAGGACATTACAGGTTTTCTGGCGCGGGCCCTGTCTTCGCTCAAGAAAGATATCTCCTCAGAAGCGCTGACCGCTCTTGTGCTGGAGGCGGGACAAACAGCGGTCAAGGCTATGGCTCTCCTGGATGAGGCCAATACCAAGACCTACGGTCATCCTGAAGCGACCAAAGTTAATATCGGGGTGCGTAAGAATCCGGGTATTCTCATCTCCGGACACGACCTCAAGGATATGGAAGAACTGCTTCAACAGACCGAGGGCACAGGCGTGGATGTTTACACCCACGGCGAGATGCTCCCGGCGAATTATTATCCCGCGTTTAAGAAGTTTAAACATTTCGTGGGGAATTACGGAAGTTCCTGGTGGCATCAGAATCAGGATTTCGAGACGTTCAACGGGCCGATCCTAATGACCACTAATTGCATCATCCCGGTCAAGGATTCCTATAAAGGCAGGATATTTACCACAGGCGTGACGGGTTATCCCGGAGTTAAACATGTTCCTGCCCGACGGGACGGCAAGACGAAGGATTTCTCGGAGATCATCGCTTTGGCCAAGAGATGTCCTGCGCCCAAAGAGATCGAGACCGGAGTCATTGTGGGTGGGTTTGCCCATAATCAGGTACTTGCGCTTGCCGACCAAGTCGTTGCCGCCGTTAAATCCGGCGCTATCAAGAGGTTTGTGGTCATGGCCGGCTGCGACGGCAGGCAGGCCTCCCGCGCTTATTTCACGCAGGTGGCGGAAGCGCTGCCTAAAGACACGGTTATCCTTACTGCCGGATGCGCGAAGTACCGCTATAACAAGCTCGATCTGGGCGAGATCGGAGGTATCCCCCGGGTGCTTGACGCCGGCCAGTGTAACGACTCCTATTCGCTGGCAGTGATAGCGCTCAAGCTTAAAGATGCCTTCGGATTGAAGGATATCAATGATCTGCCTATTTCTTTTGATATCGCCTGGTATGAACAAAAGGCGGTAGCGGTGCTCCTGGCGCTGTTGTATCTTGGATTTAAGGGCATACGCCTCGGTCCCACTCTGCCGGCATTCTTGTCGCCCAATGTCGTCAAAGTGCTGGTGGAGAAGTTCGGCATCAAACCGACGGGAGAAGTTCAGGCCGATATCCAGGCAATGATATCCGGCTCATAAAAACAGACGGAGGTTTTTTATGCTATCTGTACTCGAAGGTATCCCGTATCAAGCGGTCGGGATGGGGGAGCGTAAACTTGTCGATGAGAAGCATTTGCCGGTTATGCGGATTGCCTTAAGGGCGGGGGAATCGGTCCCGCGGCATAACGCCGATTCAAACGTGCACCTTCTGGTTTTGAGCGGCGAGGTAACGGTAAGCATAGATAACGGCGGCCATATGCTCAAGCAGGGATATTTTTTACCGGTCGCGTTCAAGTCGTCCATGAGCATAAAGAATATCGGGGAGAAAGAAGCAACCTTTCTTGTCATTAAGACTCCGAATCCCGGTGAAATGCAAAAGTGAACGAAAGGGGGAGGAACGCTTTGGCCGTCAAGCCGTGAGAAAGCCGGTGAGCGGTGAGAAAGCCGGCGGTGAGAAACGGTGAGAAAGCCGGCGGTGAGAAAGCCGGAAACAAAAACCGGAAACAAAAATATACCCAAGATTATACAGAGATGTTATAATACTGCGGATTCGCAAGAGATTGGATTTCTGTGGTTCCTAAGGCGGCCTTTTCGGGTGGAACTTTGTTGGTGCGGAAAAAACTGCGCTCGCGCCTCCGCCGTAGAAGATATCGGGGGAATGCGCCGCGCCCGGCCTAAGCCGGCAGTTCTTAAGTCAGGGTTCCCTCGAGGGTTTTAAGGCAGTGTAAGGCGTTAAACCATAACCGCAAGCGAAAAAGAAACCCCGGCGCCTGTCCAAAGTGGTTCGATAGGCTCACTACCAAGGCTTGTCGAAGGAACAGCCCGGGAAGCTTCATTTATGCCTTTAAACAAGACAGGTAATTATTCTTCGTCCCGTTTCCTCAAGGCGGTTCTTTGCGTCGTCTGTTCGGTATTATCGGCGGCCGTGATCTACGGCTGCGCCACTGTTTCTCCTGGAAGCAAAACGGTATGCCGTATTTCGGGAATAGACTACGTATCGCTGGTCTCGGTTTGCTCCCCGGCCGGAGTCAAGACCGAATACGACGCTTTCTCCGGCAAGGCCCGTCTTTTTAACAATAAACATGAAATCGTTCTGCGTACCGGCGACGATGCCATGCTTTACGACGGTGAGCTGCGGCATCTTTCGCGCGTTTTGCAGGTGCACCGCGGTTCTCCTGTGGTCGCCTCTTCCTGCGTTGAGCAGCTGATGCTTCTTTTCGGGCCGGCCGGCAAGGCAAGAACGGAGAAAAAGCCCGTTTTTCACGGCATAAAGAAGGTCGTCATAGATCCGGGGCACGGAGGATATGACCCGGGGGCCATAGGCCGTAACGGCCTGAAGGAAAAAACGGTAACCCTGGATGTCGCCAAACGCCTGACTTCCATACTGCGCGGTTCAGGAGTGGATGTGGTGATGACGCGTTCCACGGACGTCTTCATCCCGTTGGAACGCCGCGTGGAGATCGCCAACGCATCCGGCGCTGATCTTTTCATCAGCATCCATATAAACGCCAGCCGCCAGCGCAGCCTGAACGGCTTCGAGGTTTATTACGTTTCTCCGCAGGTAAACGATTATAAACGCGCCAGGGAAGCGGCCGGAGAGTATTCGCTGCGCCTGCCGGAAGAGGAGAATAAGGGTATTCCTTACGACGTCAAACGGATACTCTGGGACATGTTCTATTCTTACAGCCGCGCAGAGTCTTCAGCCCTGGCAGGGCATATCTGCGACAAGATCGCCTGTGAGATGAAGATGAAAATACTCGGCGTCAAGAACGCCCGTTTCCACGTGCTTCGCGGCGCGAACATGCCGGCGGTGCTCATAGAAGCGGGGTTCGTCTCCAATCCTTCCGAAGAGGCGCAGTTAAGGAATTCGCGTTACCGCCAGCGGCTGGCCGAGTGCATCGCGCGCGGACTGGAGAGCTACACGGCCGAAACCATGGTTTGTTCGGAATGAGCAAGGGTTTGTCTTCGGGAAGCGGAGAACATAAACGGCGCTTATCATCAAGAGATGAGCGAGCCGAATGGATTGAAAGGAATGCGGCGTGAAAAGAGCCATTGGGGTTTTTGATTCGGGGGTCGGAGGTCTTACGGTGGTAAAGGAGCTTTCTCGCCAGATGCCTTCGGAAGATATCGTTTACTTCGGCGACATCGCGCGCGTGCCTTACGGCATAAAATCGCAGGAAACCGTCATTAGGTTTTCCATCGAGAACACCCTTTTTCTCCTGAAGCAGAACGTCAAGCTGATATGCGTCGCCTGTAATACCGTTTCCAGTCTCGCCCTGCCGGTGATCCGGCATCATTTTCGCGTTCCCATCGTCGGCGTTATCTCTCCCGGCGTCAGGGAAGCGGTTTACGCCACGCGCAGCAAGCGTATCGGGATCATCGGCACCGCAGGCACCATCAGAAGCCGCGCCTACGAGAAGGAGATCAAGCATCTCGACCCGGCCGTAAAAGTGACTGCGCTGCCCTGTCCGCTTTTCGTGCCGTTCGTGGAAGAAGGCTGGTTGAACGGGGAAGTGGTGGAAAAGGTGGTGAGGCATTACATGCAGCCGCTGAAGAAGGCCGGGGTGGACACCGTGGTGCTGGGGTGCACCCATTACCCGCTGCTGAAACCCATGCTCAAGAAAGTGCTCGGGCCGGAGGTTACGCTGATAGACTCGGCGAAACAGGTGGCCATAGAGATAAAGAAGATACTCGCCGCCGACGGGGGACTAAACTGCGGGGCGAAGGCGGGCAGGAACAGGTTTTACGTCAGCGACAATCCTCAATGGTTCAGCAGTCTGGCGAAACGATTTCTGGGGAAGAAGGTCGACGACGTCAGCAAAGCGGTCACTTTTTGATCAAACCGTAGAAATTCCCGGCATTCAAGCCGGTTTTACCGTTACCGAAGAAGGATATGATTCCATGTATACCATAAAAGTGGAAGGATATTTCAGCTCCGCGCACAACTTGCGCGGATACAAGGGTAAATGCGAATCGCTGCACGGGCACAACTGGAAGGTCGAGGCCGCCGTTACCGCCGCCGGCCTGGACTCCTGCGGAATGGTGATGGATTTCAAGACGCTTAAACAGGAGCTTGAAGTGCTGCTCTCCGAACTCGACCATAAATATTTGAACGAGGTGCCGTATTTCAAAGAGGTTAACCCGACCTCGGAGAACATCGCCGGATATATTTACGCTTCCTTGAAGAAAAAGATTGCCGGTTTGAGTTCCGTGCGCGTCTGGGAGTCGGAAAACTCCTCGGCTACGTATTATGAGTAAGAAACGCGCGGTAGTATTGCTTTCCGGGGGGATGGATTCGGCGGTGGCGCTTTACCTGGCGCTAAACCGCGGGTTCAACTGTCTCTGTTTGAGTTTCGACTACGGGCAGAGGCACGCCAGGGAGACCGCCGCCGCGGCGCGTCTGGCCAAATCGGCGAGGTGCCTGCAGCGGACCGTTAAATTAAGACTGTCCGGCAAGGGTTCGGCGCTTATGCGCGGGAACGCGTCCCTGACGCGCGGCTTGCGGAAGAAGGGCGGCGTTATCCCTTCTACTTACGTGCCGGCGAGGAACATCGTTTTTTTAAGCTGCGCGCTTTCCATAGCAGAGGCGGAGGGGGCGGGGGACATTTTTATCGGCGCGCACGACCAGGATTACAGCGGTTACCCGGATTGCCGCCCGGAGTTTTTCGAGGCGTTTCAGGCCGCCGCCGACCTTGGAACAAAGGCTGGCTGCGAAGGCCGGCCGGTGCGCTTGAACGCGCCGCTTCTGGGCTTGAGCAAAAAAGAGATAGTAGCGCTCGGTTCCCAACTCGGCGTCCCTTTTCAACTTACCTGGTCGTGTTATAAAGGCGCAGATAAGCCGTGCGGCAGATGCGAAAGCTGCCTTTACCGGGCAAAAGGCTTCGCCGAGGCGGGGATAGAAGATCGGGCGTTGTTCTAAAGGCCGGTTTCGGGTCTCGGGTTCTCGGTTACAATAGGGATATGGAGGCTGTATTTCACCCTGGAGGTTTTAATGGGCGGGAAGATAGTTGAAGTCTTCGACAGCGTGCAGGGGGAAGGCATTTACCTTGGAGAGCGCCAGCTTTTCGTGCGTTTCTACGGATGTAACCTGCATTGCAGGTATTGCGATACCAAACCTGATTCTTATCTGGAATACGAGCCGGAAGAGCTCTTCCTGGAGCTGCAGCTTTATCCCAAGGGGTACCACTCGGTTTCTTTCACCGGAGGTGAGCCTTTGATGCAGCACGATTTCCTGAAATCGGTAATGCGGCTCAACCGTATGGCCGGGATGGTCAATTACCTGGAGACCAACGGCACCCTGCCCGAGGCTTACGAGAAGGTGCAGCATTTCGTGGATATAATTTCCATGGATATCAAACTGCCGAGTTCTACCGGCCAGCAGGATCTCTGGAAAGAGCACAAACGTTTCCTGACGCTGGCGGACAATAAAGAGGTTTTTCTTAAAGCCGTGGTTTGCGAAGAAACTCTTGAGACCGACCTTTTGAAGATAATAGACCTTTTGAAGAGCGTCAACCGTTCGCACACACTTGTGCTGCAGGCGGACAGCAGCGCTGCCTCCGCAGGGAAGATCGGTGAAAAGATGGAAAAGTTCAAGGCGGTGTGCGCCGCGAAAGATATAATCGCCTGCGTCATACCGCAGGTGCATAAAAGCGCGGGGGTAAGATGAAGAAGAACGTTTCGCCGACTTACGAAGGATTGCAGGAAAGAGTCCGGCAGCTCAAGACGCCGGAGATAGAGGTTTGGGAGAATAAGTACCCGGAGAAGATATACACGGTCAAACTGGACATACCGGAGTTCACCTGTATCTGTCCCAAGACAGGGCTGCCTGATTTCGCGGTCATCACTATCGAGTATTCTCCCGCCAGGTTCTGCGTGGAATTGAAGTCGTTCAAGATGTACACCATTTTTTACCGTAATATCGGGATATTCCACGAGCACCTGGTGAACCGGATACTGGATGATTTTACTTCCGCCTGCAAACCGCGCTGGGCGAGAATATCAGCTCAATTCAACGCCCGCGGCGGCATAACTACCGGCGTCACAGCCGAATACGGGCGCAAGAACGGAAGGTCCGGCAAATGAGGAAAATACCTGCGGCAAAGATAACGGACACCGTGGCGGAATTGTGCGCGCGGGCCAATATCATCTTAAGACAAGATGTTCTGGTTTTACTGCGTTCCGCGCGCAAAAAAGAGAAAAACGGCCTCGCCGCAGCCGCGCTGGATGCCGTGCTGGAGAATGCCCGCGCCGCCGCCGCGGAAAGAACGCCGCTTTGCCAGGATACCGGCCTGCCTTACGTTTTTCTGGAGATAGGGCAGGGTGTTTTAATAACAGGCCGGAGGCTGGATGCGGCCGTCAATAACGGCGTGGAACGCGGATACGCTTTCGCTTCCTGCCGGGCGTCGGTGGTCGCCCATCCATTGTCGCGCTCCTGCAGTTCTTACGCCCCGGCCGTTATACATACGGACATAGTCCCGGGCAGCAGGGTGCGCGTCACGGTTTTTCCCAAGGGGTTCGGTTCGGAAAACAAGACCCGATTGAAGATGTTCAGGCCCACAGAAAGCGTCGATGAGGTCGTCAACTATGTCGTTTCCTGCGCGGCCGAAGCCGGAGCGGACGCCTGTCCGCCGTACATAATCGGCTGCGGCATAGGCGGCGGGGCGGACACGGCTTGTTTACTGGCAAAGAAATCCCTGTTGCGCGACGTCCGCAGGCGCAGCCCCGACCGGTTATTGCGCAAAATGGAAAAAGGGATATTGCGTAAAGTCAACCGTCTCAACATAGGCCCGATGGGGCTGGGGGGCAGATGCACGGCGTTGGCGGTGAACATAGAAGCCTCTCCCACTCATATCGCCGGCCTGCCGGTGGCGGTGAACATAAGCTGCCACGCCTTGAGAAGCGCCTCGGCGGTGATCTGACGGGATACAATGATGCGAAAGTTAATTACGCCGCTCACGAAAGACAAAATCGCAGGGCTCAAGGCCGGAGAACAGGTCTTGCTCAGCGGGATTATTTACACTGCGCGCGATCAGGCGCATAAGCTGATTGCCGCGGCATTGTCAAAAGGCGGGAAGTCCCCGGTAGAACTTTCCTCCTGCGTGATCTATTATTGCGGACCGGCCGGGGCGCCGGAAGGGAAGGTCATCGGTTCCTGCGGCCCGACCACCAGCAGCAGGATGGACGCCTTTGCGCCTCTTCTGCTGGAGGCGGGTGTGAGTGCGATGATCGGCAAAGGCGGCCGTTCACAAGAAGTGGCTCGCGCGATCAAACGCTGCGGCGCGGTATATTTTATCACTTACGCCGGCTGCGGCGCACTGCTGGCAAGAACGGTGCGCAAGGCCGAAGTTGTCGCTTATCCTCATCTGGGGCCGGAGGCGGTCTATCGGCTGGAGGTGGAAGATTTTCCTCTGGTCGTCGCTATAGATTCTTCCGGGAGAAAACTGAAGGGATTCTGAACGAACCGGTATAAAGACCGGATGGAACTACGCTAAGAAAGGATATTTGGAATATATGGCTATCAGGATAGACGGCAGGACGGCCGAAGCTCTGCGCGGCATCACGGTCACCAGGAACTGTAATAAATACGCTGAAGGTTCGTGTTTGATAGAACTGGGCAATACCAGGGTTATCTGCACCGCCTCCATCGAGGAGATGGTGCCGCTTTTTCTCAAAGGCAGCGGTAAAGGCTGGATTACCGCCGAATACGGTATGCTGCCTCGTTCCTGCGGTAAACGCATCCCGCGCAACAAGGATTCCGGCAGGACTTACGAAATACAGCGTTTGATAGGGCGATCTCTGCGTTCCGTGGCGGACATGACTATGTTCGGCGAGCGCACCATCTGGTTGGACTGCGACGTCCTGCAGGGCGACGGCGGCACGAGGACTGTCTCTATTACCGGGAGTTTCATCGCCCTGGCTGACGCGATGAATACCTTGAAAGAAAAGGGAATGATTTCGTCGGTACCGCTGAACGATTTCCTGGCCGCCACCAGCGTCGGTATTGTCGGCGGTGAACTTATGCTCGACCTTTGTTATGAAGAGGATTCGCGCGCGGAAGTGGATATGAACATAGTAATGACCGGGGACGGCAGGTTTATCGAAATTCAGGGCACTGCCGAGCAGAAGCCTTTCTCGAAAGAGACGATGGACAAGATGCTCGTTTTGGCCGGAAAGGGGATCGGCGAGCTCATCGCTATCCAGCGTAATGCGCTGAAAGGGATATTGTGAAACGTGTCGAAGTGCTGGTGGCGACGAAGAACGTCAAGAAACTCTCCGAGATCAAGGAATTGCTGAAAGGCCTGCCGGTAAAATTGACCTCACTGGCCGATTATCCTCGGGCTCCCCGCATAATCGAGAACGGAGACACTTTCGCCGATAACGCCGGAAAGAAGGCGTTGAAAATAGCGGCTTTTAGCGGTAAACTCACCGTGGGCGAGGATTCCGGCCTTTGCGTGGACGCGCTGCGCGGCGCTCCCGGTGTGCGCTCGGCGCGTTTCTCCGGCAGCGGCAAGGACGACGAAGCCAATAATCGCAAGCTTCTCCGCTTGCTTAAAGATGTGAAACCTTCGCGCCGCGGCGCGGGATACGTCTGCGCGGTCGCTGTAGCCGACAGGAACGGACTGCTGGCGGTCGTCGAAGGGGCCTGCCGCGGCAGGATAGCCTCGCAGCCCTCCGGCTCGAGCGGATTCGGTTACGACCCGCTTTTTTTGATACCGCGTTACTCGAAGACATTCGCGCAGCTGGGGGAGAAGGTCAAGCATACAATGAGCCACCGTTACCGCGCCCTGAAAAAAGCTGCGCCGGTGCTGAAGAGATATATTGAATTCAATTGTAAACAGAGCAATCGAGAGCCGAAAATCGAGAATCGAGTGAAAAACCGATAATAACTAACGGGCGTGTCCCGCCTGTTTCATTTTTATCTTTGTAGTAAATTGCAGTAAAATATTTTTACGGGGCGTGGCTCAGCTTGGCTAGAGCGCCTGCTTTGGGAGCAGGAGGTCACAGGTTCAAATCCTGTCGCCCCGATATTCAGAAAGCGAAGGACGAAGCGTGAAGGACGAGAGATAATTAAAGAAAACTTAAATTCACGGGGAGAGATCGGAGAATAAATGCGCGCTTCATCCCTCGTGCTTCATCTTTCGTTGCAAGCTGTTAAAACCTGTCCCTGTAGCTCAGGTGGATAGAGCAACTGCCTTCTAAGCAGTGGGTCGCGTGTTCGAGTCACGCCAGGGACGTTTTTTTTGGTTCTTCAGCCATGAGACTATTCTTTAAAATACTTCTTACGGTTTTCATCGTTTTCCTTGCCGTCGTCGTTCTTTATTATCTCTTCCTTTTATCCAACGCCGGTAAAGTAATCACCGGCGTCCTGCGTTCTTGCACCGGCAGCGAAGTCACTTATCGGTATTACCGCGTCACCCCGTCTTTGCTGGTAAAGATGGAAGAGATCAAATCCGGCGAGGCATCCATACAATCTCTTGTCTGCCGGATCAATCCCGCCGGTATCCTTTCAGGGGGGGTGCTTATAGACAGATTGGAATTGAACGGCCCGGAGTTCTATTTTCATAAAGAACCCGGCGCTTATTCCGCTTTGTCCGCCGGCAAGCCTTCCGGAAGCGTCCCATCTTTGCCCGGTGTCCGCTGGCTGAAGCATATAGTGTTCACCATTAAGGAGCTCTCCATCAAAGACGGTATCGTCCATTTCAGCGACGCACCGGGAGGCAAGGCGCTCAAGCTGGAGGTGAACAAGTTCTTTTTGAACGCCGTAAACGTCGCTTTCCCCCCTCAAGACCAGAATATTGTATTTAAAATAGAAGGGGAAATTCCCTGGGGGAGTTCGCCTGATTTAGGCATACTTGAAGGCCGGGGCAGGGTAAACTGGGTCAGGAAGGACATCAACGCCGAACTCAAAGTGCAAGATATCGACGCGGTTTTCTTTTATCCTTATTACGACAATTGGGTAAATCTGGAAAAAATCCGCATAGAACAAGCCAGGCTCGCTTTCTCATGCGAACTGAACGGCCGGGACAATAAAGTGGCGGCCAAGTGCCGTCTGGAGCTTAGCGATATGCATTTCAAGCCGTACCAGGAAGGGGAGAAGCCCAAGATGAGTGACAAGCTGGCTCATGCAGTCCTGGATATATTCAAAGGGGAAGATAACAAACTTAAATTAGATTTTACCATACACACTACTCTGGATCGGCCGCGTTTCGGTTTGCAGAATATAAAGAACGCGGTCGAGGAGAAGATAGAGCGCGCCAGACCGCTGGATAAGTTCCGGCCGCCGGATGCCGTATCATTATCCCGCACAATAGTTCAAGGGACGTTTAAAGGAGTTAACGATCTTTCCAAAGCGGTTGTCTCTGGGGTCAGCGGCATAGGAAAGGCGTTCAGAACCATCTTGAATGTATGTACAAAGAAAGAGTAAAGAACCACTTTGCAAAAGTATTTAGGAGATAAAAAAATGCTTCCCAAATAAATATTTTGTGATAAAATAACTAAATCGTCAATTAACCCAAGGAGGGAACAGATGAAAAGCCAATTTTTCACAGCCTTACTGGCTGCTGCATTCTTGGTTGCAGGATGCAACGTGCAGCAGGAACAAGGAGGCAAAGCAGCGGACAAGAACTCAACCACTATGGTGAGCGAAGCCCAGAAAGCGGCAGAGACTGCCGCCTCGGACGTCAAAAGCGCCGTTGACAGCGGTACCAAGTCTCTGGAGGATTCCGTAAGTGAAGTAAAAGAAGCCGCGCAGGAGATGGCCGGCGAACTGGAAGACGCGGCAAAAGACGCCGAGAACGCGCTCAGCAGTTCTTATTCCGATTTCCAGTCTAACAACATCCAGCAGTTTGTAGTTTACAAGGACAAGAACCACAAGGACAATCATTATATTCCCTCCGGATGGATGGGTGATTACGGCGACGTGCAGATGGATGAACAGTCGGTTGAGAATCCGCATTCCGGCAAGCATTCGCTTAAGTTTACCTACACCGCCAAACAAACCCAGAATCAGGGCTGGGCCGGTATTTACTGGCAGAATCCGCCCAACAACTGGGGCAGCAAAAAAGGCGGTTTTAACCTGACCGGTATGACTAAACTCGTCTTCTGGGCCAGGGGAGAAAAAGGCGGCGAGATTGTTCAGAAGTTCGTGGTTGGCGGCATCAAGGGCGCTTACCCGGACAGCTGCGCAGTGGAAATGGGGCCGGTTACGCTTACCAATGAGTGGAAAGAATACAGCATAAATCTTGCCGGTAAGGATCTTTCCTATATCAACGGCGGGTTCGCCTGGACCACCAGCGCCGAATTGAACCCGGACGGCTGCGTCTTCTACATAGACGATATTTTCTATGTAGCCGATGAGACCGTCCAGCCTGAGAGCAAGAAGGTGGAAGAGATGCCGTTCATTGTCTATATCGACAAAGGATCGGTGAAAAACCATTTTATCCCTTCCGGGTGGATGGGCGACTACGGAGATCTCAAGTATGATTCCGCCAGTTCCGACAATCCGCATTCCGGCGTCTCCTGCCTGAAGATAACCTACGGCAACAAGGCGAGCCAGGGAGCGCGCTGGGCGGGTATGTATTGGCAGTATCCCGCCAATAACTGGGGGAATATGGATACCTCCTACAACCTTTCTAAGGCTACCAAGCTCACTTTCTGGGCCAGGGGCGATAAAGGTGGGGAGCGCATAGAGGAGTTCAAGATGGGCGGTATCACCGGCGAATACCCTGATTCGGATTCCGCCGGCATAGGCCCTGTGGTACTCACTACCGAATGGCAGCAGTATACCATCGATTTGCAGGGGAAAGACCTTTCCTCGATCATCGGCGGTTTCTGCTGGGCGTCCAACATAGATGTCAATCCGGATGGAATAGTCTTCTACCTGGATGATATCCAGTATGAATAATTCCCGGTTATCCTGGGAAAGCAACAGTTAAGTCTGCACCGGAAGGGCGGGAGACCGCCCTTCCGGTGTTTTTTAATCCCCTAGCCTAGAAATCCCCGGGTTTTAACCCGGTTGTACCTTAGCCAATAGGAATAACACTTTGCCCCTGAGTGGAATTGGGCAAGTGTTCACTCGTGTGAAAGTATTCGCTTGTGCGTGATACCTTAGCTTATCGGA
>JBAZDY010000005.1:0-44663 GCA_041654215.1 Candidatus Omnitrophota bacterium | reverse complement strand
AATGTCACCCCGGACGATCTGACCGACGACATCTGGTATAAATACGCGGTAGACCAGTCAACCGGGGACCTCGTGCTTTATACCTATAATTCCGGCAAGGCGCTGCAAAAACAGGAAGTGCTGGTGGAAGGCAAGTATAAACCCAAACTGGAGTTCAGCTATAAGAAAGGGTACGAACCGAATTTCTGCGTAGTCACCGTTACGGTGCCGAGCGGGCGAGCCAACTTCATTGACATCCAGAACGACATCAAGAAGATGGAAGGGCTGCGCATCTGGTTCGTCGACGTGGTCAGATGATAATAGTAGTTATAGCGTTGTTTATAATAATGTCGGTGGTGGTGTTCGCTTTCTTCGCCTACATACCGAACGTCCATTATCTGATCGAGAACGACCTGCTGCGCAGGGCGAATTCCAATGCGGCGCTTTACGGCATGCAATACGGCCAGCTCGCCTGCCGCGCAGGGACTCTCTCCACGGAAGAGGGAAAAACAAACACGGCCTCCGTGGATATGGGGTATCTCAAGAAGACGGACAGCAAGGAAATAGACAAGCTGCTCTTCGATATACAGTTATTATCGGAAGACGGCGGACAGATGCTGGACATCGACGTTAAGCACAGTCTTTCTTCACAATAATCCTTTTTAAAACGCGATAATGAAAAAAAACCGTATTATGATCCTGAGTACGGCGGCAGCCGTATTTTTCCTCGCCGCCGGCTCGGCGGCCCTGGTGCATCACAAGGCCGTCCGCGAAAGGGAAGAGCAGAACCGCCGCATACTTGAGGCGCGCAGGAATGCCTGGAAGTCCCTGGAAGAAAGGCTGCGGGCGGACGCCTCTCGCTGCGCAGGGGTAACCCCCGGCATTGTCGTGGAGGACCTCTCTACCGGCTGGAGGATAGAGATCAATCCGGACACGCTTTTCCCTTCGGCCAGCCTGGCCAAAGTGCCGATCATGGCTTCCTGTTTTCTCTCCGCCGCCGGCAACAGGCTTGATCTGGAGAGCAAGGTAAGGCTGTTACGTCGGGACAAAGTCGCCGGCTCCGGAGTGATAAAGAACCTGCCGGACGGTTCGGTCTTCAGCGTGAACGAGCTGATGTCCATCATGATAACTAAAAGCGATAACACCGCCAGCAATCTGTTGATAGACCTTCTGGGCCGGGATTATCTGAACGAGTCGTTTCGTAAACTGGGGTTGAGAAATACCAACCTGGCCAGGAAGATGATGGATTTCTTCAGCAGGAAACAGGGCAGGGAGAATTATACTACCGCCAGGGATATGGCTTTTCTCCTGGAAGAGATATACTACGGCCGCCTGATAAACAGGGAATATTCGCGCCGATGCCTGGAGATGCTTATGGCCCAGAGGATCCGCGACCGTATCCCGGCAAGGCTTCCTCCCGGCACGCCTGTGGCGCATAAAACCGGGCTTGAATACGGGGTTTGCCATGACGCCGGAATAGTCTTCGTTCCGGGAGGCAATTTTCTCATATGTGTGCTCACCAGGCATAATTACAAGAATTCCTATCCTGCGAAGAGATTCATCGCCCGCATAGCCGGAAAAGTCTACGATTTCTACCGCACCGAGATTCCCCTGGCCACCGCCGCCGTCAGCGAAAGAAACAGTAACTACGCCTCAGGAAATTGACCGCAGGTTCTACCTTTCCTGCCGGCGCTCCTTTTTATTCTCAGCAGACTACCTATATATGGCTGTGTACCGGCCAGCCCGGGGCTTCTCCGGGGAAAGACAGGGCCCTTGCGGCCTTCGGCGGGAATATTCCGGCTTGACATATATTTATAGCATGCTATAATTTTAGTGTATACATCAGAATAGCAAGGGGGGCCGCTTTGAGACGAGAAAAACATTCGTTGCGTGAAATAAAGCACGCCAGGACCAAGATCGCGATTATGAAAGCGCTGGTCGCGGCCATGGAAAATGCCCGGTATGACGATATCTCCATAAAACGCATCTGCCGGGACGCGGAGATCTCTGAGGGAACATTTTTCAATTATTTCCCGGAAAAGATAGACATCGTCCATTTTTTTATACAGACCCTCCTGTTAAAAGCGATCTGGCAGGCGCAGCGGTTGGTCCCGGCGCGTCATAAGCTTCTCCTGGTGGAGGCGGCTATGGAGAATCTTGCCGGTTCGATCCCGAATGCCAACATAATGTATCAGTTGATCGCCGCCATGATCAACCGGCGGGAATTACCGCGGAAAGGAACTGTAACCGCGCTGGAAAGAGAGCTCCTGTATCCAGGATGCGAGGGGATAGAGGAGATAAAAATGACCGATATCGAGTCCTTCTTCGCGGAGTGTCTCAAAGGAGCGGTGAAGAACGGGGAATTGCCTAAGAACGCCGATCTGGAAGACGCCGCGGTATCCTTGATGACTATTCTGACCGGGACTCTGCTGGCGACTAAATTCTCGGACAACGATAACGGGAACATCGTGTATCATTTCAAACGCCAGTTGCGGATATTGTGGCGCGGCATCGGCGCCCTCATGAAGCGAGGCTGCAATGAATAAACTTTGCCTGTGGACGGCGGTTTTCTTTGCCGCGGGACAGCCGGTTTTAACAGCGACCCCGGCGGCGGCAGAATCCTGCAGGAGCGTCGTCAGGGAAATGGGACTGGATGACGTGATACGGCTCTCCCTGTATAACAGCGAAGAGCTGAAAATACAGGATAATCAAGTGGGCAGAAGCGAAGGTGTTTATAAACAAGTCCGCTCCGACATCCTGCCGCATTTAAACGCCAGGGCAACTTGGACCAACAATATGGAATATCCCAATTCCGCTGCCGAGGATATGACCGATCACACCATGGAAGGCGGCTTGAGCGCTTCACAGGTGCTCTGGTCTTTCGGCAAAGTGGCGTTCGCCGTCAAATCCGCCAGGCAGTCGCTGGAGGCGGTGAAGTTCAACCGTGAAGCCGGACGGCAGGACATAATCTACGCCGCCAAGCTTGGATATTACGGCACTCTTCTTGCCAGAAATACCTTGTCCATAACCGAGAAATCATACGCTAATGCCGTTGAAAACAAAGAGCTTATGGGAAAACGCGCTTACGGCGGCCGCAGTTCAAAATATGAGATCATACGTATGAGCGCGGAAGTGGCGGCGCGCATTCCCATGGTGAATGATGCCAGGACGGAATTCGACGCGGCCACGGAGACCCTAAGAAAGATGATAGATGCCGAGCCAGATTGCAAGCTCGCCCTCAGCGGGAATTTTGCGGAGGGATACGCTGATTTCGATTACGCATCCATAGTCTCGTTGATGAACGAGCGTGAACCGTCCTTGAAAAGCCTGAACAAGAATATCGAAGCTGCCGAGTCGCAGTTAAGAAGCAGATACGGCGCTCTGCTTCCTACCATATCCGCTTTCGCGTCTTTAAGCCGGGCGGGCGGCTCCAATCAGCATTCCTTTCTGCGCGGCGACAGGCTGGATCCATATACCAGCGCCGGACTAAAGGTGGATTTTCCCATCTGGGAGGGTGGATTGAAAGAAGCGCAATTAAGGCAGTCCCAGGCAGATAAAGAGATAGCCGTTTTGCGCAGAAAGCAGGTTGGAAAGGAACTGCGCCTGGAACTCAAAAGGTCTTGTTTGGAATACCGGCAGTACAAAAGCAACCTGGCGGCCAATATCGAGGCCGTAAGCCTGGCCGAAGAATCGTTCAGGCAGTCTCAGGAGATGTTCTATTCCGGGCAGATAAGCCTGGCGGATTTGAACGACGCGGAGCTGCTTTTGACGAACCAGAGGCTTAATAAGGAAATCACGCTTTATAACATAAATATTACACTCGCGAAGATAGAGAAATTGATCGCGGGGGGATATGAAGAAAAGGGGCGCGATGACTGGTCTTAAGAGCCGGCAGATAATCTATGCGTTCGTGGTCGCGGTCTGTCTTTCTGCGATAGCCCTGCGGATCGGGGTTGTCAACGCCGGGCGCATCCGGCCCATCATCAGTTATTATTCCCAGTGGCAAAAGGACGGCAAACCGGTGGAGGTGAAGACGGTCGAAGCTAAGGATGTGCCGGTATACTCGCGTTTCACCGTGAAAGTGTCGGATGGGCGCCTTGCCGAAGGATTCGTCACCGGAGACGTCAAAGATGTCCTCCGGGAAGGCCAGGACATATACGATGAAGACCTTGCCCTCTCGTGCGCCGCGGTCCGGAGAGTCGGCAAGGAACTGGATTTAGATACCGGGATGTTCCCGGTGCAGGTAGTATTCAATACTCCGCGCGAACCGGGGGTCTTCCTTGTGGTCTCCGCGCACACGAGAACGCTACGGGATGTCCTGGCAGTCCCCAACGAGATATTGGATATCTCCGGCGGGGAGTATTTTATATGGCAGGACGATAACGGCTTTGCCAGAAAAAAGAAGGTGTTGATCGGGGCCCGCAACGGTTACGGCGCGGTCATAACCTCCGGCCTGCGCTCCGGGGACAAGGTGGTGTTCAGCGGGCAAAGCGGCCTGCGGGAAAATGACAAGCTTCTGGTGACGGGGCAGCCGGCAGCCGGAACCGAAGGGAAGAGACAATGATAGAGTTCTTCGTAAAACACAGGATCACCACGATCATGTTCATCCTGGTCTTCGTGGTGCTCGGTGTTTTTAGCTATTCCAACCTGATGATCGAGAAGACCCCTAAAGTGGATTTTCCGATCGTCACGGTTTCCATTACTTATCCCGGAGCCACTCCGCTGGAAGTGGAGACCCTGGTGGTAAAGAAAATAGAGGACGCCGTCTCCGAGGTCTCCGAAATCAAGAAGATAAAAAGCCAGTCTTACGATAGCTTCGGCTACATCTTTGTGGAATTCCTGCTCTCCGCCGACGTGAACGTCAAATCCATCGAAGTCAAGGATAAAGTGGAGGCGATACTGAATGATCTTCCGGACGCGGTGGAAAAACCGGTCATCGAGAAATATGATCCGCTCATCGAACCGGTGCTGGATCTGGTTCTGACCAGCGACACCGGCGACCTGCGCGAGGTGTATGAATATGCGGATAAGACGCTGAAAACCGGGTTTTCCTCCATACGCGGCGTGGCCAAGGTAGACGTTTACGGCGGGAAGAAGCGCCAGGTGAATGTCCGGCTTGACCCTATGTTAATGAAACAGCATTACATCAGCATTAATGAGGTAGTCGCGGCGCTGATGGTCCGCAACAAGAACGTCCCGGCCGGAGAAATCGAGAAAGGGTTTAACGCCTTGAGCGTGCGTTTCACCGGGGAGTTCCAGAGCGTGGAGGAGATCGCCGATACCCGGCTGGTTTCTTCAGAAGGCGGAGAATTAAAACTTAATGAGGTTGCCAGGGTCGAGGATAGTTACAAGAAGATCTCCAGTATCGCAAGGTATAACGGAAAAGAAGTAGTCGGGCTTTCCGTGAACAAGGCTTCCGACGGCAACGCCGTGTTCATCTCCCAGGAAATGAAACGCCGCCTGCCCGAGTTCCGCAAAGAGCTGCCACAGGGGATGCATCTTGATATCGCCACCGATACCACCACTTTTATCGTCAACGAAACCGCCGACACGAAGCGGAATATCATGGCCGGGATATGCCTTACCATCGCACTGCTGCTTTTATTCATCGGCCGAAGAGACATGGCGTTCATTTCTTCTATCATCATCCCCACCTCGATCATCTCTACCTTTTTCCCGATGTGGATCTCCGGATTCTCCATAAACATGATGACCTTGTTGGCTATCGCCACGGTGCTGGGGACCCTGATTTCCAATGCCCTGGTTATTCTGGAAAACGTGACGGTGCATTTAAACCGTCACGATGACCCGGAAAAGGCGGCGATCGACGGTACCAAGGAAGTGGTTATACCGATAATCGCCTCGACCGGCACTAATCTCGTGGTCTTTTTGCCCATCGCGATGATGGGCGGAATGGTGGGGTTAATGATGAAATCCTTCGGGCTTACCGTGGTTTATGCCACTTGTTTCTCCTTGTTGGCCTCCTTCATTCTCACCCCAATGTTATGCGCGGCCATGCTTAAACCTGTCAGGGATAAGAAGTCTGCCGGATCGGGGGTAATGCCGGCCATAATCGCTAAAGTAAAAATCCTGCCGGCTTGGATCGATGCAGTGATGGAAAGGCTTAAACGGGAATATAAGCATATTTTTGAGCTGATGTTTTGCTTTCCGCGTTCGACCATTGTTTTATCCGGTCTGGCGCTGCTCGGATCGTTCTTGCTGTTGCCTTTTGTAGAGAACGACTTCGCTCCTAAGTCAGACGAGGACAAAGTTATTATTAACTTTTCACTGCCCCAGGGGTCTACTATTGAACGCACCGAAGCGGCGGTAAAGCAGATCGAGACTTTCCTGGAAACCATCCCGGAGAAAAAGGCGTATTTGGCCAATATCGGGGATAACGGGGTGGAGAATGCCAAGATCACCCTTGATCTGGTTCCCTCGAAGCAACGTAAACGCAGCGACCAGGAGGTTATCGATACACTGCTGAAATTCCTTGCCGGGGTTCCGGATGTGGAAGCCAGCTGCATGCGCCAGGGGATGAGTTCGATGGCTGACGGCGACGTAGCCATAGACCTGTACGGAACGGATTACGGCGTCATGGCGGATATCGCCAGGCAGATGAAAGAGGCGATGTTCAAAAGCGGGAACTTCCAGAGTGTCATCCTTTCGTATAAAACGCCTAAACAAGAGATGAGTTTGAAGCCCAGCGAAGAAAAACTGAATGAATTCGGTTTGAACGCCGCCAGCGTGGGCGCGGTGATGCGTTATTCCATCTACGGCGAGGATTCCAACGTTTATAAAGAGAAAGGCGAGGAGTATAGAGTCAACGTGGAGCTGGATGATCGTTATGCCCGCAATTTCGACGATATCAAAGAGATATCCATCCTTTCGCGCAAAGGCCTGATCCCGATCAATGAGCTGGGAGAGTTGAGAACCGATAAAGCCATTCCCACGATCTGGCGCAGGGACCGCCGGCGGATCATCCGGCTTGACGGCTACCTGGGGAAAAGTTCCCTGGGTATTGTGAGTAAAGAACTGGACAAGGAGTTCAAAACTATCCAATTCCCCGCCGGGTACAGCTATAAGTACTCCGGTTATTCCGAATATATGACCGAGTCGAATACTGAATTGGGCAAGGCCGGCCTTCTCGCCGTAATTCTAACATTTATGTTGTTGTGCGCGATCATGAATTCCTTGCTCGCCTATCCCATCGCGGTTATGGTCACAGTGCTGACTTCCGTTATCGGGATGATCTTGGGGTTGTTCTTTCTGAACCAGAGCATTAATGTCGCCTCGATGATGGGCATGGTTATGCTTGTGGGGATGGTGGTGAACAACGCCATCCTGCTTCTGGACCAGACCCTTATGAAGATAAAAGACGGGATGCCGGTCAAGGATGCCCTGCGGCAGGGGGCCTCCGATAAATTCAGGGCGATCATTATGACCTCTCTGGCCATAATACTGGGGGTCGCCCCCCAGATGTGGAGTCTGAGCAAGATCAAACAGTCGATGGGCGCGGTGATGATCGGCGGGATGCTGGCCTCGATAGTTTTTACCTTCGTGCTCGTCCCGGTGCTTTTCTGGTACCTGGAGCGTTTCGAAAGAAAGTTCCTTATAAAGAAAACGGCATGAAGAATTTGGGATTACTGTCTTGGGCCGCCGGCCTGCTCCACGCTATGCCCGCGTCTTATCGAAAACAAGGATTCTGTCTTTAAACCTCCGGCCGGTAAAAGGTGTTCAGGGAGAAGAAGCGGGGCTGGTGCTGGAGGTGGGAGTTGAACCCACACGGACGTTAGCCCATCGGTTTTTGAGACCGACGTGTATGCCATTCCACCACTCCAGCATTATTGAGTATAATAAATATACTATCTAAAATCCTATTTGTCAATTTGAGAAAATTATTGTATAATTATTACTCTGCCCGGAGTGCTATCCGGGGCGGTAAGTACGGGATTTTTACTTCGACGGAGCTTAAGCGCGCGCTCAAGGTCGCGTTTAAGCAAACCGCATAGGTACCGCTTAGTATCAAAATTACGAGCAAACCACGGCCTTCCGGGCGTGGCGCTTCGACTTGCTTCATGGGGCTGTAGCTCAGCTGGGAGAGCACTTGCATGGCATGCAAGGGGTCAGGAGTTCAATCCTCCTCAGCTCCACCATTTTTATTCTGCGGCGCTGCGGCAAGGCGGCCGGGAGATGATGTCCCGTCCCTTCTTCAACAGCGCCTTGTTTGTTTCTCGGCGAAAGAACAATTATTATGAAAAGAGAGATATCGAAAACCACGCCTTTGCAGGCTGTTCATTCCCGAAACGGCGCTCGGGTCCTGGTGGAATGCCTGGAAAAGGAAGGGGGGGAGGTTATCTTCGGTTATCCCGGCGCCGCCGTGCTCCCGCTTTTCGATCTCCTTTTCGACAGCAGGGTGCGTTTCGTGCTCACCAGGCATGAGCAGGGCGCTTCTCACGCCGCCGACGGATATGCCAGGGTGACGGGTAAACCCGGGGTATGTCTCGCCACTTCCGGGCCGGGCGCGGTGAATCTTGTTACCGGGCTGGCAACAGCCTATATGGATTCAGTGCCGCTGGTGGCGGTCACCGGGCAGGTAAAAACCACGCTTATAGGCAACGATGCTTTTCAGGAAGCGGACGTTACCGGCATCACGCGTCCCATCACCAAGCATAACTATCTGGTGAAGGATGCTCGTGATATCCCGGGAGTTGTGCGCGAGGCTTTTCACCTTGCTTCTTCAGGCAGACCTGGCCCGGTGTTGATAGACCTGCCAGTGGACGTCCAGCAGCAGGTAGTGGAAGGGGATATCTTTGCGCCTTCCCCCAGGCAGGAGAAAGTTAATCTTTCTGCGCACAGAGGACAGATATACAGGGCCGCGGAGTTGATCGCGGTTTCAAAGAGGCCGCTTATAATCGCCGGCGGCGGGGCGGTAATTTCCGGGGCGCAACGGCTGCTTGTGGAGCTGGCGGACAAGATACGCTGTCCGGCGGCGGTCACGCTTATGGGCATGGGGGTTTTTCCCGCCGGACACGGATTTTATCTGGGTATGCCGGGCATGCACGGAACAGTTTACGCCAACCGCGCGATCAGCGAAGCGGACTTGATTATAGCCGTCGGCGTGCGTTTTGACGACAGGGTCACCGGACGGACCGACGCGTTCGCGCCACGAGCCAGGATCATACAGATAGACATAGATCCTTCTTCCATCGGCAAGAATATTGACGTCGACCTGCCGATAACCGCCGACGCTTCGGCGGCTCTGGCTCAACTGCTGAAGGCTTTGAAAAAACTGCCGGATACCGGCAAATGGCTGCAGCTTGTCTGCCGGCTCAAGAAAGAATATCCTTTATCTTACAAAGAAGAGTCCGGGAAGATAAAACCGCAGTCGGTGATCGAAGAGATATATAAAGCCACTAAAGGCAGAGCGATAATCGTCACCGACGTGGGGCAGAACCAGATGTGGACCGCGCAATGGTATCCTTTCGAACGCCCGCGCCGCCTGATAACTTCCGGGGGACTGGGGACTATGGGGTTCGGCCTGCCGGCGGCCATGGGCGCCAAGATCGCCTCTCCGCGCGATACCGTGTTCCTTATTTCAGGAGACGGCTCCATACAGATGAATCTACGGGAACTGGCTACCTGCGCCGCCGAAGGCATAGATATTAAGATAGCGGTATTGAATAACGGATGCCTGGGGATGGTGCGCCAATGGCAGGAATTGTTCTATAAGCGGCGTTACAGCCAGTCATTGCTGCGCTCGCCGGATTTCGTCATGCTGGCGCGCAGTTACGGTCTCGACGGAGCCCTGGTGCGCGGGAATAGTGGAGTGCGTCCGGCGTTGAAGAAGGCGCTATCTTCACGCGGGACGTTCATTGTTGATTTTCGCGTAGACAGCGGGGAAAACGTCATGCCGATGGTGCCTGCGGGAGGAGCTATCGACCGCATGATCGGCGGCATGGCTTGACGGCCGCACGGAGATAACCGGTATGCCTATGCTTTTGGGTGCGCATATTCCCGCGGCGGGCGGGGTTTCTCTGGTGCCTGGCCGGGCCGCGGAATTGGGGTGTAATACAGCGCAGTTTTTCAGCCGCAGTCCTCAGTCCTGGCGCAGCAGGGCGCTGGACCTTTCCCAGGCCGCGGGGTTCCGCAAGGCGCGCGCGCAAAACGGCATCGCCCCGGTTTTTATACACATTTCATATCTGATAAATCTTGCCTCGGCGGACAAAAAGCTTTTTCTTTCCTCCGTGGAGGCTTTTGTGGAAGATATGCGCGACGCGGAAGCCCTCGGCGCCGATTATATCGTCAGCCATATGGGCTGCCACAAAGGGGCGGGAGAAAACGCCGGACTGGCGCGTTTCGCCTATGCGCTTAATACCATTATCAAGAAAACCGCCGGTTCTTCAGTAGGGATACTGCTGGAAAATTCAGCCGGCTCCGGCAGCTGCCTGGGATACGATTTTTCTCATCAGCGCAGGGTGCTGGAAGCGCTTCAAGACACGGGAAGGGTCGGCATTTGCTTTGATACGGCGCATGCCTTTGCTTCCGGGTACGATCTTTCCACGGCCTCTGGGCTATCTGAGCTCTTGAAGAAAATAAACGATCAAACCGGAATGGACAAACTGAGACTGGTCCATCTTAACGACAGCAGGAGTCCCTGCGGTTCGCGCGTGGACGCGCACGAACATATCGGCAAAGGCAGGATAGGACTCGCAGGAATGCGCAGGATAGTCAATCATCCGTTTTTAAAAGACCTGCCTTTCATTCTGGAGACGCCGAAAGACGGCGGTAGGGCGGACGCGGTAAATTTAAGCACGGTAAGGGAATTACGCGGGCGTTGAGCCGCGGGTTTTGAACGGGGGAAAATATGGAACAATATGATTTTTCGCGGATAGAACAGAAATGGCAGCGTATCTGGGAAGAAAAGGGGGTTTTCCGCGCCCAACGCGACACCCGGCGCAAGTTCTACTGCCTGGAGATGTTCCCATATCCTTCCGGGAAGATACATATGGGGCATGTGCGTAACTATACCATCGGTGACGTTTACAGCAGGTATAAGTCTTTGTGCGGATATAACGTGCTGCATCCGATGGGGTTTGACGCTTTCGGACAGCCGGCCGAGAATGCCGCGATCAAAAACGGGACAAAGCCGGACGTCTGGACATACAAGTGCATAGAAGGAATGCGTGTTGAATTGAAGAAAATGGGATTTTCTTATGATTGGCAGCGCGAAGTAGCGACCTGCGACAGAAGTTATTACCGCTGGAACCAGTGGATATTCCTGAAGATGCTGGAGAAAGGGCTGGCGTATAAAAAGGCCTCTCCGGTCAACTGGTGCCCCTCCTGCGCCACCACCCTGGCCAATGAGGAAGTGATAGACGGCGGCTGCTGGCGCTGCCACAGCAGAGTGGAACAACGCCGGTTGGAACAGTGGTACCTGAAGATCACGCAATACCAGGAACGCCTTCTGGAAGACCTTAAGAAACTGGGACATTGGCCGGATAAGGTCAGGGCCATGCAGGAGAACTGGCTGGGCAAAAGCGAGGGCACGGAGATTTATTTCCGGGAAAAGGACAACGGTTCCGTGATTACCGTTTTCACCACCCGGCCGGACACTATTTTTGGGGCGACCTATCTGGTGATGGCCCCGGAACATCCTCTTTTACCGGAGATAATAAAAGGCCGGCCGCAGGAAAACAAAGTGAAAGAATTTATCGGCGGAACAGGCGTGCGCAGAAAGGCTTTGTTATTGTCTGAACCCGGGAAAGAAGGCATTTTTACCGGCGCCTACGCGGTGAACCCGGTGAATTCGGAAAACGTGCCTATCTGGACCGCCGATTATGTCCTGACCGGTTACGGAACCGGCGCGGTAATGGCCGTGCCCACGCACGACCAGCGCGATTTCCTTTTCGCCAAAGAACACAGTCTGCCTTTACGTATAGTAATACGGTCTGCGGACGAACCCGGCCGGACTGCGGAGCAAATGGCGGAAGCGTATGAGGATGACGGCACTCTGGTAAATTCCGGAGATTTCGACGGATTGCCTGCGGGTGAAGCCCGGGAAAAGATATCGGTCTGGATGGAAAAAGAAGGCATGGGCAAGAGGGTTACCTGCTGGAGGCTGCGCGACTGGCTGATCTCCAGGCAGCGTTACTGGGGAACCCCCATACCGGTAATCTATTGTCTGGACTGCGGCATAGTCCCGGTGCCTTACGAATATCTCCCCGTGGAGTTACCCGCCGACGCGCCTTTTACCGGGGAGGGAGGCAGTCCGCTGGGCAAGGTCGCGGAGTTCGTCGAGACCGTCTGCCCCAAGTGCGGCGGCAAAGCGCGCCGGGAAACCGACACCATGGCGACTTTTTTTGATTCTTCCTGGTATTTCCTGCGTTACTGCTCTCCGGGCGAGATATCCGCCCCCTTTAACGGCGCGGATGCGGCTTACTGGATGCCGGTCGATCAGTATATCGGCGGAATAGAACACGCCATACTGCATCTGTTGTATTCCAGGTTCTTCACCAAGTTTTTCAGCGATCTCGGCATGCTCAAGCTGGAAGAGCCGTTCAACTGTCTTTTAACGCAGGGGATGGTGCTTAAGGACGGGGAGGTGATGTCAAAATCCAGGGGGAACATCGTCGACCCGGACTCCATGATCAAAAGGTACGGGGCGGACACCCTGCGTTTGTTCATCCTTTTTGCCGCCCCCCCTGAGACGGAACTGGAATGGGACGAACGCGGCCTGGAGGGTGCGCACCGTTTTCTGAACCGCGTCTGGCGGATCAAGGATAATCTTGTCCCGTCTTCTTCGGAGAGCCTCCGGCGGGCCATGCACCGCACGGTAAAGAAAGTCACGGACGAGGCGGGGAATTTCAAATTCAATACCGCCATCGCGGCGATGATGGAATTCGTCAACGCCGTCTATCAGTCAGGAGCGGATAGAGAGGTCTATTCGGTGTTATTAAGGCTTCTCGCCCCGTTTGTCCCTCATTTCTGCGAGGAGCTCTGGGAAGAGACAGGGCATAAAGAAACTATTTTCGTTTCCGGCTGGCCGTCTTATGACCCTGAAATGCTCAGAGAATCCACTCTGACCGTCGTAGTGCAGGTCAACAGCAGGGTGCGTTCCAAGCTTCGGGTCCCGGCCGACATAAACGAAGAGGAATTGAAACGCCTGGCCCGGTCCGACGAACAGGTCCTTCCCTGGCTGGCGGGCAAGAATATAAGAAACGTGATAGTGGTGCCGGGCAAACTGATCAATATAGTCGCGGTGTAAGCACAAGGACAGGTATTAGTATCGATAGCGGCCGTTCCTCCGGTATGGAGGGCGGCCGTTTTTTTGCGTTAGAAAAAGCCCTGTTAGTGCGTCTATTAATATGATGGTATATTTTACCCCTCAAGAAAAACGCGCCCTGGTTTTTCTCTGCTGCGTGGTGCTGGCGGGTTCTGCCACAGAGGCGGCGGGCAAGCATTTCCGGCGCAGCAGGCCTTTGCCGGGGATCTATTACCGCGTGGGGAAGCTGGATTTGAACCGCGCAGGCAAAGAGGAGCTTTGTTCTCTGCCCGGGATAGGCGAGAAACTGGCGGAGCGCATATGCGTTCTGCGCGCCCGGCGCGGCGGATTCGGGAGTATCGGGGAGTTAAAGGAAGTCGAAGGAATCGGAGAGGCGAAATACGGCAGACTGAAGGATTTCTTTTATCTGGAAGGAGAGGAACGATAAAACGGGAAATCGTTCTTCTCCATCCTGCATTATGGCCGGCTTTATCGTTCGCCTGCGGGATAGCGGCGGCTGTGCCGTTTACGCTTTGCTGTGTCTGCGGACTGGCGGGGATTGCCGTGATACTGTTGATGCGGGACAGGAGCGCGGCGTGGTTCGCGGCAGTAATTATACTTTGTTTTTTTCTGGGCGGCGCCCGCGGCCGCGCCGGCGAAATGAGGCCGGCCGACGATTACCGGGGCCTGCTGCGGACGGGCAGGGAGATTTATCTGCTGCGAGGTCGGTTCCGCGGGGAGGCTGTCCGGCGCGGACGGGGATACTTGCTGGATATGAAATTGTCGGCTTTCTGCGCGGGCGGCGGTTGGCAGTCGGCGTCCGGAACGGCCGTAGTGCTGGCTCATTTCTACCCGGGACATTCTTCCGGCAGGGATGCCGTATTAAAATGCCGTTATTCGCGGTTCAAACATTTTTCCCTCGACTCCGGGCGGGACCTGTGTTTTTTATCCGGGGAAAAGAACGGCAGGTCTTTACGCGACAGGCTTGGAGAGTTGTTGAATTACAAGCACACGCCGGCTGGAAAAGGGATAATCTCGGCTATGGTGCTGGGGGATAAACGCGGCATCCCGCCCCTCGTCAAGAGAACGATGTTGCGTACCGGCACTCTGCATCTGTTGGTGGTCAGCGGTTTCAACACCGGCCTGGTGGCTTTTTTCGCGCTTTTTTTGCTGAAGGCCGCGCGCGTGCCGAGAAAGATCAGGATTTTTCTCGCCTGTTGCGCCGTGGCCGCGTATTGCCCGGCCACCGGAACCGCGCCCCCGGTTTTCCGCGCCGCGGTGATGACCGTCCTCTTGTTGTCCGCGTATCTTGTGCGGAGAGAGGCCGTTTTACTCAATCTGCTCGGCTGCGCCGCCGCGGTACTGCTGTTCTGCGATCCGCAGATGCTCTTCAGCGTCAGTTTCCAACTCTCTTTTCTCAGCGTCTTTGCCATCGCCGTATTGTGTCCTTTATTTCGTGCCCTTTTCGTCAACGCGGCCGCGGGCGGCAAATTACTGCGCTGGAGCAGGGAGGCGGGAATAACCGGCTTTTCCGCCTGGATAGGGACATTGCCGTTCGTATTGTTCTATTTCCGGCTGTTCTCCTGGGTGGCTGTACCGGCGAATCTGCTGGCGGCTCCGCTTACTTCTTTGATTACCATCTGCGGCTTCTGTCAGATCATCAGTGTTCTTTTCCTGCCGCGTCTGGCCGGATATTTCGCTTTTATCTCCGACACCCTGATCACGATTCTGGTTTCTTTGCTGGTTTTCTTGGAACGTTTCCCGGGCGCATGGCTTAAGATCTGACGGACCGGTTTTGTCCGGTTCACCCGGAGGACAGGCCCCGGTATTTTGCAGCCCCAGCAGCCTCGGTATTTTATATTGCGCTTCGCCGGTAAGGAGAATATAATTAAAGTTAATCAAGCCGCAGAAAACCCCGGGCTTCAACCCGGGGAGCTTCATTATTATTTGGTTAAGGCGGAACAACTCCTTCAGGGACGGCGGGCGGTGAAAAAAGTAGATAGTTTGAGCGTGGTTATCCCCATGTATAATGAAGAGTATTACGCGCGAGAGGTTGTCGCTGAAGTCATTCGCGCCGTCTCTTCCGTTACTCCGCGCTTTGAAGTGATCGCCGTGGACGATCATAGTTCGGACGCCACCCCCGTAATACTTGAGAATCTCGTCTCCGGAGACAGCAGGATAAAAACGGTGCGCAACAGCCGCAGGCTGGGGTTGGGCGGCGCCCTGCTGGCGGGATTTGCAGCCGCCTCGGGATCGGCGGTTTTATATACCGACGCCGATTTCCCCTGCGATATGGGAAATATCCGCCGCGCCGTGGAACTTATGGAAAGGGAAGACGCCGATATAGTTTCCGCCTACCGGAGCGGATTCCTCCGGGAAAACTTTCACAGGTCGGCGTATTCATTTGTATTCAACGGAATGGTCAATCTCTTTTTCAATCCCGGGATAAAAGACGTCAATTTCTCCTTTAAATTGTTCGACCGCGGAAAACTGAACGCGTTGAGGATAGGTTCGAGAGGATCATTTATCAATACAGAGATGTTCGTTAAGGCGAAACGGTCCGGGTATAAGATAGCGCAGTTCCCGGCGCAGTATCTGCGGCGGGCGAAAGGCGTCTCAAAACTGGATAACTTCGGTAATATCTTCGGCATATTGCGCGAAATGGCCTGTTTCGCGGTATCCGAAAGGGAAACGCCGTCCGTTCGATAGATGATAACCCGTGTTTTATCCGGCATCTCGCGTTATTCCGGTTTCTGGTACGGGATATACTGCCGGCTGCGTTTCCTGACCTGTCCCTTCGGCAGGATATCGGAATTTGTCCCGGCGCGCGGGCGTATTCTCGACCTGGGGTGCGGATCCGGCGTATTCTCTTTTCTGCTTTCCGCTTCTTTGCCGTCGAGGCAGATAATCGCAGTGGACTGCCGAGCGGAGAGGCTCCGTTCCTCGGCGCGCGTCGCGCAAGAGAACGGTTTCGGGGCGCTTTCTTTCGTGCAAGGGGATATCCTTTCTTTACCGTATCCCGGACCCGCAGATTGCATATTGCTGGTCGATGTCCTTTATCAACTGCCGTTCGAGAAAAAAATCGCCGTTATCAGGAAGTGTTATGAAACGCTGGCTAATGACGGGGTGTTGCTTGTCAAAGAAACCGACGCCGGACCGGGGTGGAAAGCCTTGTTTTGTTATCTGCAGGAAATAATGTTTGCGCGGTTGATAAAAATGAACCGGGAACGCGTGGAACCACTTACCTGCGCCGTCTGGATGAAGCTGCTGGCGGACGAAGGATTTTCCGCCGGCATACGCAGAATAGATAAAGGATATCCTTATCCCCATGTTCTTTTCGTGTGCCGTAAGACGGAGAGGGGATGAAGAAAATACTGCTTTTGAACCCGCCGTCTCCGCAGTTATGCGTGAGGGATTATTACTGCACTTTCTCGGCGAAAGCCGCCTACTGTTGGCCGCCGCAGGACCTGATCGTCTTAAGCGGCAGATTAAGCGGGGATTTTCGGGTTTCTTATTATGATCCCCATTCTCACGGGGACGACCGCCGCCGCAGCCTGGAATACGTGTTGTCCGGCGGTTTTCACGCCGTTATTTTTACCACAGGATCTCTTTATCTGAATGAGGATATTTCTTTCGTCAAGGCGGTCAAAGAGAGGCTGCCGGGCATCCTCATAGTCGCCAGCAGCGCCGTTTTTCGGTCTATCGGCGCGGACGTTATGAAGCGGAACCCTTTCATAGACGGCTTGCTTCTGGATTTTACCAATGATGACGCGCTTAAGTTCCTGCGCGGAGATTACGGCGGCATCTCCGGGATGTTTTTCAGGGACGGCGGCGGTGTGCTGCATTTGAAAGATAACGCCGGCATCGGCGGGTTCTCTTACCCAGTCCCGCGTCACGAGCTTTTCAACGGGCGCCAGTACAGATTTCCCCCCGGGATTTTTGACAAACGGGGCCCTTTCTTTACTACCGTCGCTTCCGCGGGCTGCCCTTTCAAGTGCGGTTTCTGCACTGCGGCCTCAGTGCCGTATAGCCGCAGGGACACAGGCAATATCATGGAGGAGATGGACTGGATATGGCGTAAGACCGATGTCCGCAACATCTTTTTCGCCGACTGCAGTTTTACGGCCGATCCGGACGCCGCCGATGATTTATGCGGCAGGCTGTCCGCTCTTTACGGCGGGTCCTTGTGCTGGGTCTGCAATTCCCGGGCGGAACCTCTTTTGGACAGAAGGACTGCGCGCATGCTGCGCCGCGCCGGCTGCCGCATGATAATGATAGGCGCCGAGAGCGGGGATGAAAAAGTTTTAAAGCGGCACAATAAACGCGTTTCTCCTATGCAGGTGCGTGAGGCCGTCGTCAACTGCAGAAAAGAAGGGATCCGCACGCTGGTGTATTTTATATTGGGGTTGCCTGGAGAGGACCGGGCGTCTTTCGCCAAGACCGCGGATTTTATCAAGGGATTGTGCTGTGATTTCATAAGCGTGAGTTTTGCCATGCCGGATTTCGGGACCGCCCTGCGCCGGGAGGCGCTGGCGCGCGGATTGTGCGAAGAGACCCCGGGAGGATGGGACCATTCAGGCCGTCCGTTCCTCAGCGGGCAGGAAGAAGGGCGCCGGCTGCTCGTGCAAAGAAAGTCGCTTTACAGGAGGTTTTATTTAAGGCCCGGCTGGCTTATTCCACGTCTCTTGGGATGCGCCGGTCAACTTAAGGCAGAGGATTTTAGGGAAGGGGTGAGAATATTAAAGAATTGGTTGTGACAGCCGATGACTTCGGCCTTGCCCGGGGCATCAACCGCGGCATAATGGATTGCGTGGGAAGAGGAATAGTAACTTCTGTCTCTTTATGCGTCAACGGCAGCGAATACGAGGAGGCGCTGGTTTTCTGCAGACGGTCCCCGGGCCTGGATGCCGGATTGCACATCCTGCTTGTGGAAGGGAATGCCTTATCCTCCGCTTCCGCGGAGAGCGGGCTTTCCGACGGGGAAGGCCGTTTACCGGAGAATTGGGCCGCCTTCCTGCCGCGTTATTTTCTTCGCGGCATAAAACCCGGGGGACTGGAGAAGGAAATAGGGGCCCAGTTCGATAAAATCTGTGGTTCAGGCATACGCGTAGTCCACGTCAACAGCCACCAGCATCTTCATATCCTTCCAGGCATACTGAAGATCGTTATAAACAACTGCAGAAAGTACGGCATCAAGTATATTCGTGTCCCTTATTCGCGTCCCGGGCCGCGCTGGCTGTCCGCCGGCCTGCGCAGGATTGTCTGGCAGGCGATATTGAACCTGTTTTGCGCGCGCGCGCTGCCCCAGATAAGAGCGGCCGGCTTGCTGGCCTGCGTTGAGACGACAGGCGTTCTTCATGCTGGCAGTATAAATATCCCCATTCTGAAGAAAATAATAATTTCTCTGCATGAAGGACTCTCCGAAATCATTTGTCATCCCGCCAGAGCCGGTAGGGAACTTTCTGTCCTTTACGGACATTGGGGTTATTCCTGGGATGAAGAAGCCGATGCGATGTGCTCCGGAGAGGCGAGGGAACTGTTGCAAGAAAGCGGCATTGCCCTTTGCGCGTTCTCCGCCGCGGAGAGAAAAAATGAAGGATAGGACGCCGGCGGAGACAGCCCTTTTGATATATCCTCCCACCGGTATATACGACCGTTTTGAACGCTGTCAGTCTCCCGTGGCATCGGAAAGCGTGAATATTGTCAGGCCTCCTCTCGACCTCGCCTATCTGGCGGCGGTGCTGGAAAGGTGCGGTATCAGGGTTTTGATACGCGATTACCCGGCGGCAGGCAAGGGCTGGAAGGAGGTAGAGAAAGATATCCGTCTGTTTTCCCCGGACATCTTCCTTGTCAGCGCCACGTTATTCACCTGCGGCTGCGACTGCCGCGCTTTTGCCGTTGCCAAAAGGCATAATAAAGATACCGTGTGCTTGTTGAAAGGGTTTTTCCCCGATGAGGGTCGGCAGGCTCTGTTTGCGACCGGGGAAATAGATTTCGTCCTTTGGGAAGAAGCGGAGACCGCTCTGGAAGAGCTGGTGAGAGGGACTCCGCCGCAGGATATCCCGGGGATAGCTTTTCGCGAAAGAGGGTCGGTATCCGTGACAAGCCCGGATCCGAGTCCGCCGGCGCTTGATTCCCTGCCGTTTCCCGCGAGGCATTTACTGGATAACGGACTATACCGCATGCCGGATAACGGCAGAAAGATGGGTGTGGTACTGGCCGGGAAGGGCTGTTTCGGGGAATGCGTGTTTTGTCTGGCGCCTCTGGTGAACGGCAGACGATTGCGCCTGCGCGGGCATCTTTCTTTACTCGAGGAGTTGCGGGAATGCGTATATCGACACGGGATAAGGGATTTCTGGCTGCGCGCGGATAACTTTACCGCCGACAGGGAGTGGGTGATGCGGTTTTGTGCGGAGCTTTCCGGCAGCGGCCTGCCTGCGCGCTGGGCGGTAAACAGCCGCGCGGATTGTCTGGACAGGGAACTCGGGATGGCGATGAAACGGGCGGGTTGTTTTGCCGTCGGCATAGGCGCGGAGAGCGGCAGCGAAGATACGCTGCGGATGATAAAGAAGAATATAACCAAAGAACAAGTGCGCGGCGCAGTCAATATCTGCAAAGAGTGCGGACTGCAGGCGTACTTATTCTTTATAATAGGCTTTCCCTGGGAGACGAGAAAACATATATCGGAGACCGTGGACTTCGCGCGTGAATTAAAGGGCGACGCTGTGAATTTCTCTTTTCCCGTCCCTTTCCGCGGCACCCCGTTGTCGGGAATATATGAGAGCCTGGGGCTGCGCGAGGATAACGCACGTTACGATGTAAACAATTACGGTCTGCCCCGGGGAGGCACGGCATACCTCTCCGCGGCCGAGCTTATACAGGCCGAGAAAGCCGCATACCGCAGGCTTTTTTTCAACCCGGAATATATCCTGGGACGTCTGTCGCGTATCGGTTCGCCGCAGGAGTTGCTCCGGCATATCGGGGCGGCATGGCATTTATTGAAAATAAGCGTTTAAAAGGCGATTCTGTTATGAAAGACCTTCTTTTGATATTTCCTCCTCCGGGAGGCGGAAATTATATCAATATCTTTCCACCTATGGGTATTCTTTATTTGGCTTCTTTTCTGGAGAAAGAAGGTTTTTCCGTGGATGTCGTCGACTGCGCGGCGGATTCTTTCTCCGCGCGGCAGGCCGCCGGATACAGGACGGTCGGCGTAAGCCTGAACATTTCCAATGTGGAGAGCGGCACGGCTCTGCTTAACGAGATACACCGGCTTTATCCCGCCGTGGAACTGGTCGCCGGCGGGCCGCTGCCGACCGTCTCCCCGGAAGTTTTCTTCCCGCTGCCTTTGAAAGCGATCTTCGTTTCCGAGGCGGAGGAGAGCCTGTTGGCATATCTGCGCTATCCGGGAGGAGCGGACAACAAAGGATATTATTTCCGCGACGCTTCAGGATGGTGGCGTTTCAACGGGAGGCGGCCGTATATAAAAGATCTGGACAAACTGCCCTTTCCGGCTTTGAACAAGCTGAACATCGGGAAATATTATACTCCCGTTAGGCGTTCCACCCCGGTGTCGGCCTTGATATCTTCACGCGGCTGCCCGTTTGAGTGCGGGTTCTGCTGCCACGTGCTCGGAGAAGAATACCGGGCGAGGTCGGCCGAGAACGTAGTGGATGAAATAGAGTGGCAGGTAAAGGAACTCGGCGCGAACGAGATCGCGTTATACGACGATAACTTTACCCTGGACCGGCAGCGGGTGATGGAGATCTGCCTGCTGCTCCTGCATAGAAGGGTCAAGGTGTCTTTGCAGCTTACCAACGGCGTAAGAGCGGATACTCTTGACGAAGAACTGCTGCGGACGATGAAATCAGCCGGAGTCTGGATGATCGCGCTTGCGCCGGAGAGCGGGAGCGGGGCCACGCTGGCGAGAATACACAAGGGGTTTTCCGCGCGCGAGGTGGAGAAGGGGCTGTCCTTATGCCGCCGCCTGGGCATAAACACCTGGGTTTTTTTCATTCTCGGATTTCCCTGGGAGAAAGAAGAAGATTTCGCCGCGACTGTGAAGGCGGCCTGTTCGACAGACGCCGATATAGTGCATTTCTCAAGGTTCGTGCCTCTGCCGGGCACGCCGCTTTATGCTCTTTCCTGTCCGGTGATTCCGTCACAAGGGATGCGGGACGCCGATCTGTTTTCCGCCTCGGGCCGGAGCGCTCTTACGGCGCGCGCCTACAGAAGCGTTTATCTCAGGCGTCCGCTCAGGCTGCTGCGGCTGTTGCGGATATGTCCTTTTCTTGATATATTCGGGTTAATATTGCATGCTTTCAGAACAAGAAATGTATTCTGAGCCGCGACCCGGCTTTAGCCGGGCCGGACGCTCCGGAGGGTGCTTTAGATGATGAATTCAACCCGGCGCAGGAAGATCGGCGCGGCACTCGTTCTATTCTTGCTCTTCCTATTAGCGTATACGGCGCACAATACGGCTTATCTGAAAATAAACACCGGATTCGACTGTCTGGAACAGTCTCTCTATGATTCGGTGCAGCATTTTTATTTCGTTCAGGATAATCCCGGCAGCCTGCCGCATATAATCTGGAGACTCGTCGGCCCTCAAGCCGTGGAAAGGGGCCTGTATGAGTTGTTCTGCTGGCCGTTTTTTTCCCTGTTCGGGGTATCCTATCAAACGGCAATTTATCCCAATCTTCTTCTTATTATTCTTCTCGCTTTCAGCGTATATAAAACCGGCGTCTTGGTGAAAAACCGGGAGGTCGGATACCTGGCGGCATTTCTAACGCTTATGTATCCTGCCGTTTTCGGGTTCTCGAGGATATACTTTACCACGCTCGCCGTCACGAGCCTGGTATCCGTGTGTAATTATTGTTTTCTTTCTTCCGGTTTTTTCGGGTCCGCCCGGAAAACGCTGCTTTTTGTGCTGTGCCTTCTGGTTCTCATAAAGCTGAAGGCTGAGAAAAGCGTAATTTACGTCCTTTTGCCGGCGGGTCTTTATTTGTTATCCGGTTTCAGGAGCGGGTCAGGGAAGCCTTCATTTTCAGCACGTCAGGGGCTGAACATCGCGGCCGGGGCGGTTTTGTTCCTGTCGCTCTTTTTCATACTATTCAGGCAGGATTTCCTTTCAGCCCGAATCGGGTATTATCTGAATGACATAAAGGGTTTCAGCTCCAGCCTGCGCGCCGGTTCGGCTTATTCCGTTATTACCGTGGCTACCGTGTATCTGAAAGATCTTTTTTCCACCCAATTAGGGAATTTGGGAGGTCTTTTTTTTATCGCCGCTTTTCCATATTTTTTAAAGAGCGGCGTCCGTTTTAAATCCTTTCTGGTTTTCTGGATAACGATCCCGTATGCCTTTCATACCGTTTATTACTGGTTTTCCGGGATACACTCCGCTTATTATACGGTTCAGTATCTTCCGGCGTTCGCCTTGATCTCCGCCTGCGGCATGCATAATATACTTTCCCGGAGAAGAGCGACGGTAAAAAGAGCCGGATATGCCGCAATAATCGCGCTCAGCCTGTTGAATTATACGCTTATTTCCCATTACAACAGACAACTGCCGCTGCTGCGCGGGGTTGTCAGAGACTCCTTCGCAGGTAAAATGTTCATGTCCCCGATTTCCGGAGAGAACATAATCTTCGGGACGGCCCAGAAACTGGCCGAGGCTGTGGCGGCTACCGGCGGTTCGGCGCGCGTGGTCCTGGCCAATCACTATCCTTCTCTGCTCTGGCTTTACGGAAAGATGCGCCTGCACAACAGTATCATGCGCTATCCGGTGTTTCTTTACGACTATTCAAGCAAGGTTTTCAGCCTGGAACCGCCGGACAAGAGAGCGTTGTTGTCAATACGCTTCAGGAATGCGGATTTGATTATAGACGGCAATAATATGTATCCGGCAGGGTCTTCCGGCAGGCTGGGCCGCTACTATCAATTCGGGGCCTGTTACGATTTCCGCGGGGTGATGAAGAATGAGGAAGAGGAATACAAAGGAAGAATAGCGGATATGGAGAAGATATACAGCGTGAATACGGGAAAGGACAAGATCGACTTCTGGATCAGCCGGGAGGCTCGGAAGAAGTTCATCACTAAAACCGGCAGGGATATCTGCGCCTTCAGCAGACAAGAGATAAATTCCTTGATCCGGCGGCCGCTTGGCCAAGGACAAATCATGAATCAAAGAATAAAGGTCGTTTCTTCCGGAGGCAGGAATACCGTTTTCTGGAAAGGCCGCGAATTTTTATCGTTTACGGCCATGGAAGACTATAATACGCCGGGCTTCGTCGCCCCAAACTTCTGCGTAGAGACCAAAAATGGAGAACTGATAGTTTTAAAAAGGGATGAGAGCGGTAATGACGAAGGAGGCCATGTTGAACAGGTCTGGACGATCCGCCTGGAAGGAGATATGCTCGATTTAAAATTGGAGATAGATACCAGGGATCAGTTATGTCTGCGGTTGCAGGTACCCCTTGTTCGGTTCTTGAGAAGAGCGGGCGGTCCCGCTTGGGGCTGCGGGGGCAACTCCCGTAACATCCGATATCCCCGTGATGTCGTTTTCGGCGGGCTCAAGCGGCGCTTCTTTGAATATGAATCCGCAGCGAACAGCCCTTCTTTGTCTCTTAACAAGAAAACGCCTCCCCGCATCCGCAGTTTTTTCAGTGCGTCTTTACTGGGGCGGCACTATGAGACACACGAATTATCCCTGTTACTACACGGTATCGAAGGTCTCTATGAACAAGAATTTCCGGCAAGAGGGATATTTACCGGAAGGCCGGGTTTGCGGGGGAGTATGTATTTCGGGATAGCGCCCGATGCCGGCCTGCCCGGGATGATAATGATCTACGATTCCGGGTTATTGTCCAGCCTGCACAGAGCGGATGAATATAGAACAGAGCCGGGGAACATCGGCATTATTGCTAATGCCGGAGGAACGGTTACACTGGGCCCGGGACGCTTTACGGCCCTCTCCTGCCGTATTATACTCTACGACACGGCTGAGGATTTTTCCTTGGCCGTGGATAAATTAAGACAGGATACGAGGCCGTGGTTCCGGTCGAGAAAAATTTTCCCATTCCGCCGTCAAGACACAGTTGACAAAAGATAGCGGTTGTGCTACCGTAAACACTATGTTTACCAGGGTATTCCTTGTTATATTCTCCCTCATCCTGCTGACGGATCAGTCCGCGTTCGCCTATTGGATATGGACTCCTAAAAGCGGGAAATGGGTCAATCCCAAGACTGCCGTGAAACCTACCCCGAAAGAACAGGTCGAGGCGGCGATCTTCCTGTTCGAAGGCAAGCATTACGAGGAAGCCGGGAAAGAATTCCGAAAATTGATCAAGGCTTACCCCAAGTCGGCGGAAGCGGCTGTCAGCCAGTATTATCTTGGGAGAATAAACGAAGCCGCCGGCAAGCCTTACGAGGCTTTTAAGGCTTACCAGTTGTTGATAGACAAGTATCCTTTCTCCGATAAAATCCAGGAGGCTATCGAAAGACAGTACGCTATAGGAGAAGAGTTTGTTTCCGGCAAGAGAAAAGGCGTGTCGGCGGTATTCGCTCCGGAGAATCCGGGGGTGGAGATATTCTCCAAGGTGGTGGAGAATTCCAATTACGGACCGCTGGCGGACAAGGCCCAGTACAAGCTGGGCCTTGTACTGAAGGGCCTTTCGCGTTACTATGAGGCGGAAGAAGCCTTTTTCAAGCTCATCAAGACCTATCCGGACAGCGAATGGGTGCCTGCGGCCCAGTTTCAGATAGCCGCCTGCCGCGCCGCCGTTTCCCAGGGTCCGGATTACGACCAGGGAGCGACAAAAGAGGCAAAGGAGAGGTTTCAGGCTTTCGTCAACACCCATCCGGACGCCGTTCTTTCGCCGGAGGCGCAGAAGAACATAGACGCGTTGAAGGACAAGGAAGCATGCAGCGCCTTCAATTCCGGCAGGTTTTACGAGAAACAAAGGATTTATCAGTCGGCCAGGATATATTACGAAGACGTTGTGAAAAATTATCCGGGCACCATGTGGGCTGCGAAATCGCTGGAAAGACTGCAGATCCTCGAGAGGAAGAAAAAATGAAGCGTTTTCGGGTTTTGTTCCTACCGGCCGTTATTTCGGCTGCGGCGGGTTTCCTGCTTTACTCCTGCGGCTACACCACTCGCTCGATGATAACCGGCAGTTACAAAACGGTTTATATCGCTCCTTTCGTCAATAAAGTCGACATTACCGGCGAGTCCGGCTCCAGAGAAGGCTATAAAGTCTACCGTCCGATGCTGGAGAGCGATATTACCCGTACTCTTACGCGCCGTTTCCTTATGGACGGCAATCTTAAGCCGGTCGGCATAGAGAATGCGGATTTGATACTGAAAGGCGAACTGGTGGAATTCCGCAGAGATCCTCTGCGTTACAACACAGATAACGAGGTGGACGAGTACCGGATGAATCTGCTGGTGAACATAAGCCTGTGGGAACCCGGCGCAGACAAACCGCTCTGGGAAGAAAGGAATTTCACCGGTGACACCACTTATTTCGTCAGAGGGGCTGCCGCCAAGTCGGAGGATGCCGCCGTCAACGACGCGCTGCTCGATCTCGCCCGCAGAATAGTGGAGCGCACTGTTGAACAATGGTAGACGGCGATATCCTTGTCTATGTTTTTGCCGGCGAAGATTCCGCGGCAAAAACCTTCCGTTTGAACCAGCTTAAAGAGACCTTCCTGCCTTCCGATACCCGGGAATTCAACTTCGACGTTTTCTACGGCAACGATATGGACCTGCGTTCTTTTCAGGAAAGGATTTTGAGCATCCCGGTGAGTGCTCCTCGGAGGATGATAGTCCTGAAGAACGCCGGCGCATTGTCGCCGGCCGCGAAGAAATTCATCTCGGCTTACGCCGCGGCCGCCAACAAATCTATATTGCTTGTGGTGGATTTCGAACGGCTCGATCCCAAAGACCCTTTTCTGTTATCTTTATGCAGGGCCGGCCGTCTCATCCGCTTCGGGGAAACTTCGCATGCGGACGCCTTTGTTCTTGCCGGGCAGTTGCGTTCCGGAAGGGCGGCAGACGCGCTTAGGGTTTTGCACAGTCTTATAGAAGCCGGCGAGAAACCGGAACGCATTCTCGGAGGCCTGCGTTATTCCTGCGCTAAATGGGAAAAGGAACGTTCGGCGGCGGCTTTCAAAGAGATATTGCGCTGCGATCTGCAGATAAAGACCGGCCGGCTGAAACCGCTTTTTGCCCTGGAGCGTCTTATTGCGGTTCTCGCCCGGCAATCCCGCGCCGCCGGATCCGCATAAAGAAACCGCCGGCAAAAACTCACCGGCGGCTTCCAAGTATTGACTATAGAGACGCGCTTCAGGCGGCCGTCTTCATTACTTTTTTGTTTAGACGCGATTTGCGGCGGTCGGCCGTGGCAGGGTGAATAATCCTTTTCTTAGCGGCCTTGTCCAGTTTGGAAAAAACTTCTTTAAGGGCTTTTTGCGCTTCCTGGGTGTTCTTGGACGCGACAAGCACCTGTAATTCCTTGATCTTTTTCTTGAGTTCTTTCTTGATCTTGAAATTACGCAGGTGTCTTTTTTTGCTCAATTTGTTCATTAATATGGAACTGCGTCTTCTTGGCATAACTTTCTCCTTGTGAATTTATTATATACGTAAAAATCTGGTCATCAGACGGTTAGACGGCGGATTGACCCGAAAACCAATTATACAACGGCGCCAGTAATTAATCAATATTTTATTCGCGTTGATGCGTGTGAAGGAATGCCGGTGACAAAAGAGTTACATAACCAATGCAGGGGGATGATGCGTTCCGCCGGGTTGATCGGTGCGGCGACCCTGTGCTCCCGTATTCTCGGCTTCTGCCGGGACATAGTCATAGCCCGCATGTTCGGCGTATACGTTTACGCCCAGGCTTTCGTCGTGGCCTTTCGCATCCCGAATCTTTTTCGTGATATAGTCGGAGAAGGCGCGGTGAATTCGGCTTTTGTGCCGGTGTTCAGCCGCTACGCCCTCAGGCGCGACAGGGCCGAGTTCTGGCAACTGGCCAATGTCCTGCTCAACGTCCTTCTGGTCGTGCTTGCGGCGATAGTCCTGGCCGGCGTGGTATTTTCTCCCTTCATAATCAGGGTTTTCGCTCCGGGGTTCACCGCAGACCCCGTCAAGTTCCAGACGACCGTGCTGCTTAACAGGCTGGTTTTTCCTTATCTGCTGCTGATAAGCCTGGCGGCATATACCATGGCCATGCTGAATTCCTTAGGCCATTTTAAGGCCCCGGCATTCGCGCCGTGCCTGTTGAATATTTCAATTATCGTCTGCGCACTTTTCTTCGGGGAAGGGATAACCGGCCTGGCCTCCGGCATCCTGATAGGCGGGGTTCTGCAGTTGGCGGTGCAGATCCCGGCGGTCTACGCCCACGGATTCCGCATAAAGGGGTTCTTGACTAAATTCAGCCATCCGGGCGCAGCCGAGGTCGTCCGGCTTCTCGTGCCGCGATTATTCGGCACGTGTATTTATCAACTCAATAATTTCGTCGATTCGGTTTTCGGCTCGCTCGCTTTCGCCGTGGGAGAAGGCGGGGTGGCCGTGCTTTATTTCGCCTACAGGCTGGTGCAATTTCCTGTGGGGATATTCGGCAACGCCGTGGCGCAGGCGGCCCTGCCGCTGATGTCCGCACAGGCCGCAGACGCTGACAGGACCGGTGATCTCAAGGCCACTCTTGTGACCAGTCTGCGTCAGGTGTTCTTTCTGATGGTACCGGCATCGGCATTTTTTATTTCCCTTTCCGGCCGGCTCATAGAAGGGATTTTTAGCGGGGGCAGATTCGACGCCTACGCTTCGTCCGCCACTGCGGATGCGCTCTGTTGTTACAGTATAGGACTATTCGCTTATGCCGGCAGTAAAGTGCTGAATTCCTGTTTTTTCGCCATGCATGATACCGCCTCTCCGGTGAAGGTATCCGCGGCGGCCCTGACGGTCAACGTCATACTTAACGCTTTATTGATGTTTCCTTTAAAAATAAAGGGGCTGGCCCTGGCAAGTTCCGTGTCGGGAATCGTCTCCTTCCTTATGCTTATCCGGATACTCGATAAAAAGACCGGGGGGCTTGATCTTAGGGCGATAGCGGTCTCTCTGGCGAAGATGCTCTCCGCCGGCGCTGCCGCCGGATACGCCTGTTTTTTTATTTCGTCGAGACTGCCCGGCCACTGCCGGGACGGCGGTTTCTTTTTGCACGCGGCATGGCTGGCCGTGTACTTTGTCTGCTGCTGCGCCGTATATCTCGCCGTGTGCAAGATGTTGAAGTGTCCGGAGCCTGGAGAGTTGCTGGGATGGATGAAGAAAAAAACCTGATTTTACGAAAAAGGGCCGCGGCACTGCCGGACGGCCCCGGGGTGTATTTTTTCAAAAACGCGGGCGGAACGCTTCTTTACGTCGGGAAAGCGAAGTCTTTAAGGAAAAGGGTCTCTTCCTACTTTTCCGGTCCGCATCCGGCCAGGACAGCCGCTTTGGTGGGAAAAACAGAGCGGATAGATTTCGTTACCACCGGCAGCGAACGGGAAGCGGATCTGCTGGAAGCCTCAATTATAAAAGAAAAACAGCCGCATTATAACGTATCCAGGAAAGACGACAAAACATTCCCGTTCATAAGTATCGGCGGCGGCGATTTTCCCGTCGTAATGCTGGTGCGCAGGCGGGGGAAACCGGAAGCCGGGGCGGGGTATTACGGGCCTTATACCGATGCGGCTTCCGCCAGGTCAACTTTAAAGATCGTGCGCAGGCTTTTCGGGTTTCGTTCCTGCGCGAAACTGCCGAAAGGGCCTTGTCTTTATTCCAGGCTCGGATTTTGTCCCGCTCCCTGCGTAGGCCGTATATCTCCGGAGGATTACGCCGCCGTCATCAGGCGCGTCAAGCTCTTCCTGGAAGGGAATTATGAGATACTCATCGCCGACCTGTCGGTCAGAATGGAACAGGCTGCCGGCGAAAAGGACTTTGAGGCGGCTGCCGGGCTGCGGGATCAGATCTCCGCCTTGTCCGCGATGAGGGCCGGAGGCAGCCGCAGGGAATTGGATGATCTGAAGCGCAGGCTGCGCCTGAAGAACGTCCCGGAACGCATAGAGGCTTTCGACATCTCCTGCATTCAGGGAAGGGAATCGTGCGGTTCTCTTGTTTCTTTCAGCGGCGGCAGTCCGGACAAGCATAATTATCGCCGTTTCCGCATAAGGCAGAAACAGGGGATGAACGATTTCGCCATGATGAAGGAAGTCGTTTTTCGCCGTTATTCCCGGCTGCTCAAGGAGAGCCTGCCGCTGCCCGACCTGATAATAATAGACGGAGGCAGAGGCCAGGTCTCCTTCGCTCTTTCCGGGTTGTCCGAGGCCGGGGTTTCCGGTATCCCGCTGATAGGCATAGCGAAACCGGAACGGGGCGCCGCCCGCAGAGGATATCCCGCAAGGAGTATGGAGAAGGTATGTTTCGCCGACGGAAGGGAAATGGTCTTTTCCGGGGAAAGCGCCGGTCTTAACCTGTTGCGCAGGATTCGAGACGAAGCGCACAGGTTCGCGGTTTCTTATCATCGCCTTCTGCGCAACAAAAGAATGCTGGGAAAATGAAAAGAAAGAAAACCGGTTTGAGCTCGTTCGCGCTTGAAGTGTATCTCGCCGTCGCCTCCATTCCCTACGGTCAAGTGCGCACTTATAAATGGGTGGCGGCTAAGACGGGGAATGAGCTGGCCTGCCGAGCCGTGGGGACCGCCTTGAAGAATAACCCTTGGCCGATACTCATCCCCTGCCACCGCGTGGTGAAAAGCGGAGGCGATGCCGGGGAATATGTTTACGGCAGGAAGATGAAGAAGTTTTTGATAGAATTTGAGCGAAAAACGGCCAAGATATGATATAATCAGGACTCAAGGTTTTCTTCGGATAAGTGGCGGCGGGAAGATGATTTTCCCGTAGGCAGCAGCGGAGGTGTCATTGTGACCAATATCAAGAACTATCTCAAGATGATGCTGGACAGGAACGCTTCGGACATGTTCTTCCGCGCCGGGTCAAACGTGCGCCTGCGCATAGACGGCGAGGTCGTCTCCGTTGACGAAAGGATAATCACCCTTGACGAGGTAAACGAAGCGGTCAAGGAATTGACCTCAAACGAGTTAAAGGATTTCTTTCAGCGCACGCTGGACGTGGACTTCGGCGTGTATGTCCCTGAACTGGATAACCGTTTCCGCATCAGCATCTTCATGCAGAGGAATTGGCCGGCGCTGGTGGTCAGGAGCATCCGGTCTGCCATACAGACTTTCGAGGAATTACATCTGCCTTCCGATATCCTCTCCAGGCTCTCCATGGAAAAAAGAGGGTTGATCCTTCTGACGGGCAGCGTGGGCAGCGGCAAATCCACCACGATAGCCAGCATGATCGAATACGTGAACAATAACGCCAACAAGCACATCCTCACCGTGGAAGAACCGATCGAGTTCACCTTCAAGGACAAACGCTCCATCATAAATCAGAGGGAGCTGGGGATAGACGTGTCTTCATATGCGGTGGCGCTGCGCGCGTTCACACTGCAGAGCCCGGACGTGATTTTCATAGGCAACATCAGGGATTACGAGACCATGTCCGCCGCGCTCACCGCTGCCGAGACCGGCGTGCTGGTATTGAGCACTCTGCATACCGTTAACGCCCCGCAAACGCTGGAACGCATAGTTAATTTCTTTCCTCCGCATCAGCATGCCGAGGTAAGGACCCAGCTTTCCTATCTGCTTAAAGGGGTAATTTCCCTGCGGCTTCTCCCGTCCAAGGAGGGGAAAGGAAGGCTCCCCGCTTACGAGACCATGTTGCAGACCCCCACCATCAGCCGTCTGCTCAGGGAAGGAAAGACCTGGGAAATCCCCCAGTTCGTCGACGACGGCGCCGTATACGGTATGCAGTCTTTCAGCCAGGCGCTGGTAAAACTCGTCAGAGAAGGCAAGATAACGGAAGAAACCGCCCTGATTCACTGCGATAATAAAGACGAATTCATGCTCGCCCTGAGAGGCATCTGCCGGGGCTGAGAAGCGGCTGGCAACGCCGTTTTACAAGGAGAGAACGAGATGATAGACAATATCAAGACCGGCCTGGAGCGTATTCACGCGAAGCTCGAGCAGCTTAGAGGTTATCTTTGACATAGAAGAAAAGCTGAAAGAGGTTGAGCGATTTTCTTCGGAGATGGCGGAGCCGGGCTTTTGGGACAACCAGGAAAAGGCCAATTCCGTGGTGAAACGCCTGAAATCTCTGAAGGCGGTCACCGCTCCCTGGCAGGAAACGGTATCCAGACACAGGGAATTGCGGGAACTGGCAGAGCTGCTTAAGGAAGATGACGGGGAATTGGCAGCCGAGATAAGCTCCGGGGTGGAAGCGTTGTCCCGCAACGTGGAGAAACTGGAGCTGAAGACTCTTTTAAGCGGAAGGTTCGACGCCAACAGCGCTTTCTTGAGCGTCAACGCCGGGGCCGGCGGGACCGAATCATGCGACTGGGCGCAGATGCTGCTCAGGATGTACGCGCGCTGGGCCGAAGATAAAGGGTATGAAGCCAGAATGGTGGATATCCTTTACGGGGAAGAGGCCGGTGTTAAGAACGCTACGTTGTACGTGGGCGGAGAACACGCCTACGGCTATTTGAGATCTGAGCGCGGCGTCCACCGCCTGGTGCGCATCTCGCCTTTCGACGCCAATAAACGCAGACATACTTCTTTCGCCTCCGTGGACGTCGTCCCGGAAATAGAGGATGAAGTCGATTTCAAGATAGAAGAGAAAGATCTGCGCATAGACGTTTTTCGTTCTTCGGGCCCCGGCGGGCAGAGCGTCAATACCACGGATTCGGCGGTACGCATTACGCACCTTCCCACAGGGACCGTCGTGCAGTGCCAGAATGAAAGGTCCCAGTTTCAGAATAAGCAGACTGCGATGAAGATGCTGAAGTCCAGGCTTTACGAGATAGAGCAGCGTAGAAAAGAGGAGGAATTGAGCAGGCAATGCGACTCCTCGAAAAAGAAAATAGAGTGGGGCAGCCAGATCCGTTCTTATGTCATGCACCCGTACACCATGGTTAAGGACCATCGCACCGGGCTGGAAACCGGAGACGCCGGCGGAGTGATGGATGGGGCCATCGACGGTTTCATCGAGGCCTATTTGAGAAAAAAAGCGGAAGGATAAGCGTGATGTTCGGCTTTTTCAAGAAGGCGGTGCTCGCCGGTAAACAGAAGGCGATTGACCGTAAATACAAGGGGATCAATATAACTCTGCATCCGGATATGCCGATGCCTTCGCTGGACGCGGTGGTTTCGCTGGCCGGCGCCGTCGCCGCCGTGAATGCCTGGGAGGAGGAGGCCGGCCGGCTCTCCGACGCAGAACTGCGCGGTAAAAGCGAGCAGTTCAGGGAATACCTGCGGGAGAAGGAAAAGGCGTGCGCGGAGCATCTCGCGGAGATCGCTCTGGCCGTGGAGAACGCCGCCATTGCCGAGGAAAAAGAGAGGCTGAAAGAGAGGCTGAAGCTGGCGCGTAACCGCGTCTTCGACGGGATTCTCGCCGAGGCCTTCGCGGTGGTCCGGGAAGCATCCAGGCGCACCATCGGGCTCAGGCATTTCGACTCGCAGATAATCGGCGGACTGATCCTGCACCAGGGGAAGATCGCCGAGATGTCCACCGGGGAAGGGAAAACCCTGGTGGCTACTCTTCCCGCTTATCTTAACGCTCTCCTGGGCCGCGGGGTGCACATCGTGACGGTCAATGATTACTTGGCCAGGCGCGACAGGGAATGGATGGGGCCGGTTTTTGAGTTTCTCGGATTGAGCGTGGGCGTCATACAGCACGACATGTCCGATGAAGCCCGCAAATCAGCCTATGCCTGCGACATTACTTACGGCACGAACAACGAGTTCGGGTTTGACTACCTGCGCGACAACATGAAATACAGCTCCTCCGAACTTGTGCAGAGGCCTTTCTATTACGCCATCGTAGACGAGGTGGATTCCATACTTGTGGACGAGGCCCGCACCCCCCTGATAATTTCCGGGCCCGCGGAAGAGTCCACGGACAAGTATTACACCATAGACAGGATCATCCCCCGGCTGGAAGGGAAACTGATCATGGAAAAGGAGCAGATCGAGGCTAAATACAAAGGAGTGGACCTCTCCAAGGGCTACGATTATGTCGTGGATGAAAAGGCGCGGAATGCCTATCTGACCGAACAGGGAGAGGCGAAGATCTGCTCATTGCTGAACATCCCCAGTCTGCACGACATGGAGACCATGGAATGGAGACATCATGTTATCCAGGCGTTGAGGGCCCACAACCTGTATAAAAGGGACGTGGATTACGTGGTTAAAGACGGGCAGGTAATTATAGTAGACGAGTTCACCGGCAGGCTGATGCCCGGAAGGCGCTGGTCGGACGGACTGCACCAGGCGGTGGAGGCCAAGGAAAGGATGAAGATAGAGAGGGAGAATCAGACCCTGGCCACGATCACTTTTCAGAATTTTTTCCGAATGTACGAGAAGCTCTCCGGCATGACCGGTACCGCTTATACCGAGGCCAACGAATTCAAAGCGATCTATAAACTGGACGTGGTGGCGGTCCCCACTAACAGGCCGCTGATCCGCATAAATTATCCGGACCGTATATATAAGACCGAGGCGGAGAAATTCAACGCCGTGGTCGAAGAGATAACCCGGATGCATTCTTCCGGCAGACCGGTGCTGGTCGGCACGGTTTCCATAGAGAAATCGGAATTACTGTCGGGCATGCTTAAGAAAAGAGGTATAGAACACCAGGTGTTGAACGCCAAATACCACGAGATGGAAGCGCAGATCGTGGCGCAGGCCGGAAGATATAAAACGGTGACCATAGCCACCAACATGGCCGGCCGCGGCACCGATATACTTCTGGGGGGCAATCCCGGTTTCATCGCCAGGAGCGTGCTTAACCAAAAAGAGTTTGACGGAGAGGAACAGCGTCTTGCCGAATATACCCGCCTGCTGGAAAAATACAGAAGAGAAACGGAAGAAGAACACCGCAGGGTGGTGGAAGCCGGAGGGTTGCATATAATAGGAACGGAAAGGCACGAAGCGCGCAGGATAGACAATCAGTTGCGCGGGCGTTCCGGCAGGCAGGGGGACCCGGGTTCTTCGCGTTTCTATGTGTCTCTCAGGGACAACCTGATGCGTTTGTTCGGTTCCGACCGGCTGGTCGGGATAATGGACCGGCTGGGACTCGAGGAAGGTCAGGTAATCGAGCACCCCTGGATTAACAAATCCATAGAGGTGGCGCAGCGCCGGGTGGAACAGCATAATTTCGAGATACGCAAGCAGCTTCTGGAATACGATAACGTGATGAACAAGCAGCGAGAGGTGGTTTACAGCCAGCGCAGGCAGATACTCGACGGCATATCGCTGAAGGATAATATCCTTGCCATCATGGAGAGGAGCGTCTCCGGACTGGCCGGTATGTATTCCGGCGAGGGTTCCGCGCAGCCCGATTACGACGGACTGCTGGGCACCCTGAAACTGAAATTCGGCCTGGAGTTTTCCCGGGAGGAGTTGCTGGCCAAAGAGGGCGGGACGTTGTCCGATATCATCTATACCATGGTCTCGGAGGCATATTTCGGCAAAGAGAAAGAGGCGGGGGAAGAGAACATGCGTTTAATAGAACGGATGGTTTTCCTGCAAATTATAGATTCCAGGTGGAAGGACCATCTTTACGCGATGGACAATCTGCGCGAGGGCATAGGGCTGCGCGCTTACGGCCAGCGCGATCCCCTTGTCGAGTATAAACGCGAGGCGTTCGAGATGTTCAACAATATGATCTCCGCCGTGGAAGAAGAATCCCTGGAGATCCTTTTCAAGCTCCGTCCGGAACCGCGGAGAGAGGCCAGGGGAGTATTCAGCACCACGTCGCAGGAATTAAGCCATCCGGAGGCCGGTTCTTTTGCCGGCTCCGGCGGCCGCGAAGACAGGGAAAACACGATCGCTCCGGCGGCCGGGTTTGCCGGCGGCAAGGCTCATGGCGATTCCGCGGTAAAAGTCGGAAGGAATGATCCCTGCCCGTGCGGCTCCGGCAAGAAGTTTAAGAAATGCTGCGGAAGATAATTTTTAACGGAACGAACGTAATTGTTTTATCCTCGTCGCTGTTGTTGTTTTTGTCTTTTCCTCCCGCCGGCCTCTGGCCGGCGGCCTGGATCGCGTTTATGCCCCTCTTTAACGCCGCGGAAGGCAGGAGCGTAAAACAAACTGTTGCGCTATTCTTTCTCTGCGGGTTTTTCTTCTGGCTTGGCGCCATATCCTGGATTTCGGCGGTTACCTTTCCCGGGATGCTGCTGCTTTGCGGGTATCTGGCGCTGTATTTCGCCTGTTTCGGGCTTGTTTTTTCCTTATCCCGGAATATGCCGCAGGCTTTAGCTCCGGTATTCCTGGCCGCGGCCTGGACGGCGCTGGAATACCTGCGCGGCAGGATATTGACCGGTTTCCCCTGGGCGCTGCTCGGGCACACGCAGTATCTTAATCTTCCCGCCATTCAGATATCCGATATTACCGGGATATGGGGAGTGTCGTTTCTTATTATGTTTTTCAATGCCGCTTTCTACCCTGTCCTCTCCGGCAGGCAGCCTCTGGATACCGCCGCGAAAAGAGTGGCCCCGGCAATTATCTGCGTGATGGCCGTTCTTACCTACGGCCTGTTCCGTCTTTTTACCCCGCCGGCAGCCGGCGATTTCAGGATCGCTCTGGTCCAGGGGAACATACCGCAAAAGCTTAAATGGGCGGTTTCCAGCAGGAATTTCATAGTCGATAAGTTTTTGGGTATCTCTTCCGAGGCGGTCATAAAAGATAAGCCGGATATGGTCATCTGGCCGGAGGCTTCATTCCCGGAATTGATGGGAGAGGAAACGGAACTCTATTCAAGGCTGCGCGATACCGTGCGGGAATGGAACACTCCTCTTTTGTTCGGAGCGGTGCTGCGGGAAGGGGAAGGTTATTACAACGGCGCTTTTCTTCTTTCTCCCGGCGGAGAAATCGCCGGAGAGTACCGCAAGATACATCTCGTACCGTTCGGTGAATTCATCCCTTTCAGAAAGACGCTGAGTTTTCTTGAGACGGTCGTTCCCATAGGCGACTTCTATCCGGGAAGAGAATTCAAGATTTTTACCGCGGAAGGCAAAGGTTTGGAGAACGCGGGAAAAGAGCATAAATTTGCCGTCTTGATCTGTTTCGAAGACACCTTTCCCTGGCTCAGCCGTTGTTTTGTGCGGGCAGGCGCCGGACTGCTGGTCAATATGACTAATGATGCCTGGTTCGGCAGGAGCGGGGCGCCTTTCCAGCACCTGCAGTCTTCAGTGTTCAGGGCGGTGGAGAACCGAGTCTGGGTCGCCAGGGCGGCCAATACGGGGATTACCGCCGTGATCGACAGTAAGGGGAAAATAAGAGACATTGTAAAGAACAAACGGGGAGATCCCCTTTTTACCGAAGGATATCTTTCCGTTCCGGTAGGCGGGGCCGGACAGGGGGGGTCTTTTTACACCGCTAACGGTGATCTGTTGGTGTATTTTTGTTTCATGTTTGTTTTTGCCGGAGGGCTCTGGGCGGGTTTTCTGCATACGTTTACACGCCGCCGGTTGAAATAAAAACGGCCGGCGCCTATCTTCACATTTGAAAAACGATAAAAAAGCGACTGTTGTTATAAAGAAGGCTGATTAAAGCAACAGCGCGGTATGGAGGGATATGAGTTATAGAACAGGCCGGTATTTATTTTCCGCAGCAATATTCCTGTTCTGTTTCTTTATCGCCCGGCCGGCAGCTGCGGAGGAAGCCGTCAGCGGGATCTTTATGAGGCTTCCGGCATTTTCCGCTTCGGACAGGGTGCTTATCCTTGCCCCTCATCCAGACGACGAGGCTATCGCGTGCGCGGGCGTTATACAGGAAGCTTTACGCCGCGGGGCGTTTCTAAAAGTGGTTTATCTGACAAACGGAGACCACAACCAGCTGGCGTTCCTTGTCTATAAGAAAAGGCCGGTGCTGCGCACCGGAGAGTTCATCCAGATGGGAGAAGTGCGCAGGCGCGAGGCTGTCAAGGCCATGGGATCGCTGGGCGTCCCGGTAGAAGACCTCGTGTTCCTCGGCTATCCGGATTTCGGCACTTTCTCGATATTCTGCAAATATTGGGAGAGCAGAAAACCTTATAAGAGCATCCTTACAAGGATATCGGCGGTCCCCTACAAAGACAACTTCAGTTATGCTTCCGCCTATAACGGGGAGAACATTCTCTCCGATCTAAAAAAAATACTGCTGGATTACAGACCGACGAAGATTTTTGTTTCCCATCCGGGAGACGTGAACGTGGATCACAAGGCGTATTATCTGTTTCTCTGTATCGCGCTTGCCGATCTGGAAAAGGAGATCGGCAGGCCGCAGGTGCTTCCTTATCTGGTGCATTGCCCGGGCTGGCCTCTGCCGAGACATTATCACCCGGATCTCCCGCTTCTGCCTCCCGGGCAGTTCTCCGGCCTCGCCCTGGATTGGAGGGTCCATCGGCTTAACGGGGCCGATATAGGGAGAAAACACGACGCCATACTCTGTTACAGAAGTCAGACCAGGTCCAGCGCTTTTTATCTTTTATCCTTTGCCCGCGGCAACGAGCTTTTTGGTGATTATCCGGAGATAACGCTGGGCAGCGTCGGTAAAGGGAGAATATTCCCGTTTTCCAGGGAGACCCCGGACGAGGAATACGATCCCTCCGGCTCGAACGAGGCCGGGGAGGCAAGTTATTCCGTATCCGGAGGGGTTTTTTATATAACCGTCGGGAAGAACAGGGAACTGGAGAAGAGGTTCGTGTTCACCGCCTACATTTTCGGCTATAAGAATGGAGTGGAGTTCGCCGCTATGCCGAAGATCATGTTCATCAGCCGCTACAACGTCTTCAAGATGTTCGATAAAGGAAGGCCCGTTTCTTCCGGGGGTGTTTCCGTGCAATTAAGCAAGGAGCAGGTAACCGTGGGGATACCCCTGCATCTTCTGGGCGACCCTGACCTGATGCTGGTCTCCATCAGAACTTACGACAGAATGCAGCCGCGGGGGGCGGCGGGGTTCCGCCGGATCAGGGTAAATAAATAAAGAGGGGGGAACGATGCTGGAATTCAGGAGCGTTAAAGTCGTCAAACCGGAAGACGTCAATGTCATCCTTGGTCAGAGCCATTTCATAAAAACCGTGGAGGATCTTTACGAGGTCATGGCCGGTTCTGTTCCCGGCATAAAATTCGGCCTGGCTTTCGTGGAATCTTCCGGGGCATGCAGGATACGCGTCGAAGGCAACGACTCGGAGTTAAAGATGACGGCGGCGGAGAACGCAGCTTCCATAGGAGCGGGCCACTTCTTCATAATCTGCATGCGCGACGCTTTTCCTATCAACGTGTTGAACGCCGTCAAGGCCGTCCAGGAGGTCTGCTGTATATATTGCGCAACCGCAAATCCCGTGGAGGTCATAGTGGCCGAGACCGCGGCCGGATGCGGTATTATGGGAGTGATAGACGGCGCCAAGCCGAAAGGAGCGGAGTCGGCGGAAGACATTACCTGGAGGCGCGGACTGCTGCGAAAGATAGGCTATAAACTATAACCGTCCCGGTCCGGCTTTGCTCTTGAATTGGTGTTTTTTTTTGCTATAATACGGCAAATACGGTGCCGTGACGGCGCCTGTGACGGGTTCCACCCGTAATCAAAGGCAGAAAATGCAATTTAAAAAAATATCCAAAGAGGCGCCGCGTTTCTTCGCCTGGGCGGCGCTTATGACGTGTTCTTTAATAATAAAAGTGCTGCCCGTCCGTTTTTTATACGGGTTTTCCACCGTTCTCGGCCGCGTCTTTCATATTATTGCCGTGAAACACCGCAGGGTCGCAATGGACAGCCTGCGCATAGCATTCGGAAAAGAGAAAGACGACGGTGAACTCAAGAAGATTTGCCGGGATTGTTTTATTTCCATAGCAAAATCCGGGGCCGAGATCCTCAAGCTGACTGTGGATTACGTGTATATGGCGGGGCGGGTGGAGATAGAAGGCAGAGAACATCTGGAAAGAGCCCTTGCCGCCGGCAGAGGGGTGATATTGGTCAGCGCGCATTTCGGCAATTTTCCTTTTTTGATCTCAAAGCTGGACATTGACGGCTACAGGATAGGGGTTATCATGCGCAGGATGAGGGATATCCGTATGGAGAGGTTCCTTATCCGCAAACGCAGCAAGTTCGGGATGAGGGTCATCTACAGCCAGCCCCGCCAGGCGTGCGTCGGGGAGACCCTGCGCGCCCTGCGCAGCAATGAGATGGTGTTTATACCGATGGACCAGAATTTCGGCACGGCCGGCGTGTTCGTCGATTTCTTCGGCAGGAAAGCTGCAACCGCCACCGGGCCGGTGGTGCTGGCGCAGCGCACCGGATCCGCCATCGTCCCCTGTTTTATCGTCCGTCAGCCGGATAATACGCACCGGATAATTTTCGAGCCGCAGATGGCGTTGCCGGAAGGTTCGGATTGTATAACCGAAAGCGTCCAGAATATCACGGCGGTTATAGAGGCTTACATCAGAAGATATCCTTCCGAATGGGGCTGGATGCATAAACGCTGGAAGGCGCGTCCGGCGGGAGAAAAGGCGGGATAAGTCTTGCGTTCCGGCAGTTCTTCGTCAGAGAACGACAGAAAACGATTCTCCGTCCGTACGGCGGAGAAGAACAATCTACAGTGAAAGGGGGAGTTATGGCGGAAGATACAAAGAAAGACGTAAAGGGTTGCGGTTGCAAGAAAACGCTCGGCACGGCGTTTAAATTCATTCTCGGCCTGGTTTTTCTCGGTCTGGGAACCTGGGCTGTGATCGGCTGGTTTGATAGCCTCAAGATAGTGTTCATGGGGTGCATAGGCTTGTTTCTCATTCTTGCCGGTATTATCACGCTTGCCATCGCAAGAGAGTAATCGATTCAGGCATAAGCCGGGAGCCGCATAACGGGTTCCCGGCTTATGCGCGGTAAATTCTCGCTATATCCGGTATAAGAAATATAAGGCGCGGACGACGCCCGACAAGGCGTTGTTTTCAGTAACAATGTTAAGGGACAGGGAGATGACGGCATGGAAGCTATATTGAAAAGGGAGATTGTTTTAGATAAGGCATTATCGAGAATAATTCTTATTGTTTCTTTCTCGGCAGCCATTACCCTGGGAGCTCACGTGCGCATCCCGCTGCCTTTTACTCCTATTCCGCTGACCCTGCAGACTTTCTTTGTTCTTTTGTCGGCAGCGCTTCTGGGGGCACGGATGGGGATGGCCGCGCAGGTCCTGTATGTATGCGCCGGGGCCGCCGGGTTGGGGGTTTTTACCGGCAGCGGCGCGGGACTGTCTTACTTCCAGGGCGTCACCGGCGGATATTTAGTGGGTTTTATGGCGGCGCAGTTCGTTGTCCCTTCTCTTGCCCGTTCCATTGCGATCGACAAAAGCGTTCTCCGCGCGGCCGCGGTTTTTCTGCTGGCGGATTTTGTCTTACTTGCCTGCGGCACACTCTGGTTGAAGACGGCATGCGGTTACAGCGGGAAGCAGGCGATGCTTTGCGGCTTTTGGGCCTTCGTGCCGGGCGATATCCTGAAAGTCTTGCTTGCGGCCGGTATCTATATCGCCGCCGCTCCGCGGATAAGAGAAATTACGCGTTGACGCGCGGTTTTTGCCCGTCTTGACAAAGAGCAAGGCGTATGTTAAATTGTGGTCTGGCGGAGGCGTTTCCGGATGAGCCGTCCGGCGGCAAAGGAGGAGTCGGAATGAAGATATGCAGAGTGCTATTCACGGCGGTTGTTGCGGCGTTATTTTTCTCCGGTGGAATTTGCCTGGCCGAGGAATTAAGCCGGGACAATAAAGCGCTGGAGAATCAGGCTATCGCCGACAGCGGAATAAAAGAGGTGCAGTGGCTTTGGGGAGAGGTCGTTCTGGTAGATGCCGCCAAGAAACAGGTCATCGTGAGATACCTCGATTATGAAACAGATAACGAGAAAGAAATAAGCTTGTCCGTAGACGGAAAAACCGCTTACGAGAATATAAAAGATATTTCCGAACTTAAGGCGCAGGATATAGTGAGTGTTGATTACGTTTCGGACGCGGGCGGAAATAACGCGGCAGTAAATATCAGCGTGGAAAAGCTGGAAGACGCCCAGAATTCTCCGGAGGAAGAACTCCAGGAGCCGCCGTCCGCTTCCGACGCGCAGAGCGGCGATTAGTCAGAGTTCAGGAACGGAAACAAAGAGATCCGGCGTTACATTGGAAAAGGCAGGCTTTAAGCCTGCCTTTTTTCCTGTTTTCCCGGAATTAACACTGCGTCCGTTGTTCGGTTTTTCCGGCTCGCTCAAAAGATGGAAAAGATAAAGCTTGTAATATTCGATCTGGACGGGACGCTGGTAGATGCTTATCCGGCCATAACGGAAAGTTTTAATCATGTTATGCGGTGCCTGGGTCTGCCGCCGGCACCGGCGGCGGTGGTCCGCAGGGCCGTTGGACGGGGGGATGCCGGATTGCTGCGTCCGTTCGTTCCCAAGAAAGCCCTGAAGAAGGCGCTGGGCATATACAGAAAACACCACGCCGGGGCCTTGCGCAGAAAATCGCGGCTGCTCCCCGGCGCGGCGAAGCTGATGGCATATCTGAAGAAAAAAGGCGTACCAATGGCCGTGGCCAGCAACCGCCCCACGCGTTTCTCCAGGATATTGATTGGTAATCTCGCCCTCGATAAATATTTCGTTTACGTGCTTTGCGCGGATAAATTGAAGAAAGGCAAACCGGATCCGCTGATCCTGCGTTTGATCTTGAGCAAACTCGGTATAAAACGCGCCGGCGCTTTGTATGTAGGCGATATGGGGATCGATGCCTTGACCGGCCTGCGCGCCGGGGTGAGGACTGCGATCGTGCTGACCGGTTCCGGAAAGAAAGAAGAGATAAAACCGTTCTCGCCCTGGAAGATAGTGCGCAGCCTCGGTGATCTCCGAAAAATCTTGACCCGTCGGGTGTTATAATATAGAATAACCCACTGTGGCCCGGTTTTGAGGCAAGGGCCCGCGTGAAAGAATTGTTCCCGCAGAGGTGATTTTGAGAAGATTACTTGTTCAGGTCTTTCTTTTTTCAAGCCTGGTACTGCTGTTCGGCGGATGCCAGAGACTGGGGATCTCCATAAAGGGCGGCAGATCCGAAAGTAAAGCGGGAGTGATCCCTTTGCCGGCTTATTCCGGGCCGAAGGCGAGGATTGCCGTTGCTGCATTCGAGGTCAAGTCGGAAGAAAACGACGCGGAGACCGGAGCCGCTTTACGGGATTTGCTGTTGAGCGGAATTGTCAACAGCGGGCGTTTCGCGGTGCTTGATCTTCCTGCCGTTCAGGAGTCCCCGACGGGCGGCGTCAACGGCGCTCTCCCCGCCGGACAGAAAGACAAGCAGCTCCCCTCCGCGGATCTGATAATAACCGTCAGCGTCAATGAGTTTGAACCGCAGGCATCCGGCGGCAGAGAAGGACTGGGCGGCGGCGGCGGCGTGTCCAGCGGCGTTTTGGGAGGACTGCTCGGGGCTTCGGTAAATAAAGCGCATGTCGCTCTGGAAATAAGGATAGTGAACGCCGCCAATTCCGAGGTGGTCGCTTCCAATAAAGTGCAAGGGCAGGCTTCCGATGTATCCATTAAATCTTCCGCGGGGACTCCGGAAGGATGGATATTTGGGGGAGTGCTTTCGCGTTATTCGGGAGCCCCGATGGAGAATGCCATAAGGAGCTGCATGGTAGAGGCCGTAAGATATATCGTACAGGCGGTACCCGCCAATTATTACAAATATCAGGAATAAATATACGTCCGTACCTCACGGTCCGCTTCTGCCGGCCGTGAGAAGACGATTGAAAGGAAGGTAAAAATGGGAAAAAGAAAACGCAGAGGTAAATTGAACTGGCGTTCCAAGAAGGCGAATAAAGGGAGAAAGCCCTGCCAGGGATAGGTGTATTATGGATGAAAGTAAAGTCGTCCTGTCGGAGAAGCATATACCGACAGTCTGGTATAATCTGCTTGCCGATCTGCCCTTTTCCGCTCCTCCGGCGCTGAACCCTGCCACCGGCCGGCCGTTGTCGGCGAAGGACCTGCATACAATATTCCCTCTTTCATTAATCCGGCAGGAGATGGGACGGCAGAAAGAGGTCGCTATCCCGGCCGCGGTAAGGGATATTTATAGGCTTTGGAGGCCCACCCCTCTGAAGAGGGCTTTGCGGCTGGAGAAGTATCTTGGAACGAAAGCGCGCATCTACTATAAAGACGAAAGTGTTTCGCCCACCGGCAGCCACAAGATCAACACTTCCATAGCGCAGGCATATTTCAACAAAAAAGAAGGTATACGCCGCCTGACTACCGAGACCGGGGCCGGCCAGTGGGGCGCGGCGTTGAGTTTCGCCTGCAACGTCTTCTCCTTGAAGTGTATGATTTATATGGTAAAGGTAAGTTATAATCAGAAACCTTTTCGGCGTTCATTGATGAAAATCTGGGGCGCGGATGTCGTCGCTTCCCCTTCAAAGACTACCGTCTGCGGGCGAGCCATACTGAAGGAATATCCTGGATGCCGAGGGAGTCTCGGGGTGGCTATTTCTGAAGCGGTGGAGGATGCCGCCGGCAGAAAGGATACCAATTACGCCCTTGGCAGCGTGTTGAACCACGTTCTTCTGCACCAGACCGTCATCGGGCAGGAGGCCAAGGAGCAGCTTAAACTTATCGGAGAGACGCCGGATTTTGTGATCGGATGCGTGGGCGGCGGCAGCAATTTCGGCGGATTGGCTTTTCCCTTCGTGGCGGACAAATTGCGCAGGCGTCCGGAGATGCGCATAATAGCGGTCGAACCTTCCGCCTGCCCCACCCTGACCAGGGGGCTGTATGAATACGATTTTGGAGACACCGCCTCTCTCACGCCGCTGTTAAAGATGTTCACTCTCGGTCACAAATTTATGCCGCCTTCCATACACGCCGGAGGTTTAAGATATCACGGATGTTCTCCTCTGGTAAGCCTGCTTTGCAGAAAGAAGATAGCCGAGGCCCGGTCTTATCCGCAGCTGGAAGTTTTTAAGGCCGCTCTGGTCTTTGCCCGGACCGAAGGTATCGTTCCGGCCCCGGAGACCGCGCACGCCGTTAAGGCTGCCATCGACGCGGCAAAAACGGCGCCCAAAGGCGCGTGCGTCCTTTTCAACTTCAGCGGGAACGGTTTCCTCGACCTCGCGTCTTATGACAAGTTTCTCGGCGGAGAGTTGAAAAATTTTTCCCATCCCGCCGCCGAAATCAGGCGTTCTTTGAAAAACCTGCCTGCAGTCTGCCTTACGGAATAACCGTTTCGGCGGGTCCGTTACCGAAATTATTTCAGAAAATGGGGTATTACTTGTGCGCGTTCC
>JBAZDY010000004.1:0-46761 GCA_041654215.1 Candidatus Omnitrophota bacterium | reverse complement strand
CGTGATACCTTAGCTTATCGGAAGGCTAAGTATTCGTTCGTGCGAAGATGAACGCACTTTGCTCTTGTGTGGAATTGAGCAAGTGTTCACTTGTGTGAAGCTTCGGGGAGGTCGCCGGAATAAGCAATCAGCCGAATAAACGCTGTGTACCGGCGAAGCATTGGCTTCGCAGGAAAATAGAAGGAGCCGCGGGCTTTAGCCCGAGGGGCTCCACTATCGGTAACGGTTAAGGTTACCAACAGACCCTAACCTATCTTTCCTCCCGAATGGGGAACACCAATCTTTTCTTCCCTCGATGGGGAGGATAAGGAGAGGATAATCAGTGCGCTAACGCTTCAGTGGCGAGACGGTATAATTTCGATTTTCGATTATCAGCATAAAGTAGCCGTGGGAATAAATAGGGAAGCCGATTATTCAGAATATATGTCCCGGCAGGAGGCGCTTTGGGAAGGGCGCTGCCGCAGGTGCGGCGCCTGCTGCGGGGGTTTCGATGACCCCTGCGAGCATCTGCGGCCGGGTAATACCGCCGGGCAATATTACTGCGATATTTACGAAATGCGCTTCGGTCTTAGGCGCACAGTTTCCGGTAAAGAATTCAATTGCGTGCCTTTGCGTTCCATCCTGCATAAACATTGGGTGTCCGACCATCTTTGCGCTTATAAGGAGGGATTGACGCGGCCATGGCCGGAGAATATCTGAAGGTTTATCGTCTTATACGACGGCAGGCCTCAGATTTCCGCCTGCCTTCGGTAACGGAGATATCTGCTGAAGACGATCCGTACCTGGTGCTTGTTTCCTGCATATTGAGCCTGCGCACTAAAGACAATGTGGCCTTGCGGGCTTCCCGCAGGCTGTTTAAAGAGGCCTCTGATCCGCGTTCGATGTTGAGGCTGCCGGAAAAGAAGATATCCGGTTTGATTTTTCCGGTCGGGTTTTACCGGACAAAGTCCGGAGTGATCCTCGGCGCCAGCCGGGTGATCCTGGAGCGTTTCGGCGGCAAGGTGCCGCGTACAATAGAGGGTCTGTTGAGTATTAAAGGGGTGGGAAGGAAAACGGCCAATCTTGTGCTTGGATTGGGTTACGGCATACCGGCGGTATGCGTTGATACGCACGTGCATCGTATCTCCAACCGTCTGGGCTGGGTAACGAGCGTCAAGACAGAGGACACCGAGAAAACCCTGCAAGGGCTTTTCGCGCGCAGATACTGGATAGAATTGAACACGGTCCTGGTAGCCTTCGGCCAGAACATCTGCAGGCCGGTGTCGCCTTTTTGCGGCAGATGCGCGGCGGAACGGTACTGCCCGAAGGCCGGGGTTGCAAAGAGCGGCAGGGTAAGAAAATGAAACAGGAAGTATTCAGGGATAGTGTGCTTACTCACCCTAATTACTCAAGGCGAGTTTAGCTGGTGAGGAGCTTCATTACTTCAGTAATACGGCAAGTAAGGGGGATAGTATAATGTCCAAGTCGTTGATGGAGCTGGAAGAGAAACTGGCGCAGGTGGAGCCGGGTTCGATGAGGGAGCATATCCTCAAGTCGGCAAAAGATTTCAAGTCTTCCTGGATAGAGTTCGGCAGGGCGCTTTATTCTGTCTGGAAAGATAAGCTTTACCGGGAGTGGGGATATTCCAAGTTCGAGTTTTACACCACCAAAGAAGTGGGAATAAAACAGCAGACCGCTTTGAAGCTTTTGAGGTCTTATATGTTTCTGGAGAAAGAGGAGCCGGCTTATCTGAAGCAGGAATTCATCGAGTCCGCGGAGGCCAGGCAGTTGCCTTCTTATGAGGCGGTGGATGTCCTGCGCAGCGCCAAGAACCGCAAGATACTCGGAGACGACGAGTATTCGACGCTTAAAAAGCAGGTCTTCGAAGACGGTAGGGAAGCCAGGGACGTCAAGAAGGACCTGAGTTCGCTGATCAGGCAGAGAGAAGAAAGTGATCCGCAAGAGGCATGGGAGAGAAAAAAGAACACGCAGGTCAAACGGCTGGTCAGCGTGTTGAAAACCCTGCGCGGGGAGATTGAAACGGAAAAATTGCTGCCGATGCCTTTGCTGAAAGAGATATCGCAGCTGATTGTGAAACTTCAGGAAGAGATTGAATGAACCGGACGGCCCCCAGGAGGTGCGTAATGCGTAAAGTCCCAGGTTGTTTTGTCGTCATAACTGCGATCGTCTTTGTGTCTGGGTGCTGCGGCGGCAAGGAAAGCGTTGTTGCGTTTCGTTCGTTCGGCGGATACGCGGCGAAAGCCGGCGCCGCCGCCAAAGACAGGCTGGAGGCCGACCTGCGCGCCGGCAGGACCGGACTGGGAAGCGGAGCGGCGGAGATAAAGAAGAATTACGGTGAGCCCGACGAGATATCGGCGGTTGTGGACTCCACCCGGTTCGTGTATAAACGCGGCGGCCGGCCTTCGATCGTCCTCTGGTTCGATCACCGGGGCGTATTGTCTTCCTGGAGCGATTAAAATGAAAGCATTCCTGGTAGGGTTATTGTTTTTATCTGCGTTGGGGATGCTGGCGGGATTGTGGTTGTTTTTCTTCCCGGTCTTCGTTCTTTTGTCCGCGGCGCTGGGGCTTTCCATGGTGTTCGCGGCGGCTTTGCTTTTCGTCTGGATGGTAGGCAAGGCCGTGATCTTTGTCTGGAGAAAGTTGAGGCAGCCGTGACAGCGGGGAATATATTGAACGGGGAGGAGATACGCGGTTTAATAGAAACGCAATCTCTGGTCAGCGGGTTCCTGGATCTGGAAAAACAACTGACGCCGAACGGCATGGATTTTACCGCTTCCACGATACACGCCTTCGACGGCGAGGGGGCTGTGGATTTCGATAACAGCGGACGGGTGCTCCCCGGGGTGAGGGAGGTCCCGGGCGGCGGGAACAGCGGCTGGTGGCTTCTTAAACAGGGGGCATACCGGGTCTCTACCAATGAGACCGTGCGCATGCCTCTGGCATTGATCGCTTTCGCTTTTCCCCGCAGTTCACTTTTGAGATGCGGCGCGTTTACGCAGACGGGGGTATGGGACGCGGGGTTTCACGGCAGGAGCGAATTCATACTGGTGGTGCAGAATCCGGCCGGGATCCGCATACGCAGGAACGCCCGGCTGATACAACTGGTTTTCGCCGGGATTAATCCCGCGGGAAAAGGGTATGACGGTATTTACCGCCAGAAGGTGTGAAGCCGGGGGAAGGACAGGATATGCTGATTCGTGACGTAGAAATTAAAGTTATACGCGGTGATATTACCGCCGTAAAAGCGGACGCGCTGGTGAATGCCGCGAACAACCGTTTGCTGATGGGCGGCGGGGTCGCGGGGGCTATTAAGAAGGCCGGCGGTGAAGAGATAGAAAAAGAAGCGGTAAGCCGCGGTCCGGTGGAGATCGGCGATTCCATTGTAACCTCGGCGGGCAGGCTGGCGGCCAGGTATGTGATACACGCCGCCACCATGGGGATGGATTTTTGCACCGACGAGAATAAGATTCGTGCTTCCTGCCGGAGCGCTCTCAATCTGGCGGCAGGACTGGATATATCTTCAGTCGTTTTCCCCGCTTTAGGCTGCGGCACGGGAGGTTTCCCTTGCAAGGCGGCGGCAAAGATCATGGCGCAAGAGGTGCACAGGCTTTTGTTCTGCGGGAAATCCGGCGCACTGAAGGAGATCGTATTCTGTCTTAAGGACGAAGAAACGGCAGGGATTTTCGATAAGAACGTTTGCGGCTACCTGGAATATATGACGCGCACGCTCAAACAGCCTTTTCTTACAGTGGACGCCGTTATCGAGCGCGCGGGCGGTATCGTGATCATAAAAAGGAGCAATCCGCCTTTCGGCTGGGCTCTGCCGGGCGGGTTCGTGGACTACGGGGAAAGCCTGGAAGATGCCGTCAGGCGGGAGGCTATAGAGGAGACGGGACTGGAGTTGTCGGAGCTCAGGCAGTTCCATACTTATTCCGATCCCGGGCGCGATCCGCGTTTTCACACGGTCGGCACGGTTTTTATCGGCAGTTCCTCGGGGATCCCGGTCGCCGGGGATGATGCCGCCGAGGTGAAAACCGTTTCAAGGCAGGAGCTTGCCGCTATGGAATTCGCTTTTGACCATAAAAAGATAGTGGAGGATTACCTCAGGGAAAAAGAGGGAGGCAGGTAGTTTACGGTCGTCTTACGTTTCCCGCAGTTGTTTTTCCGCGTCTATGATGTCGCGGTTGATCACTCGCGCCGTTTCACGGATCTTTTCTTTCAGCAGAGGGGAGGCGACCTCGGAGTCCCCTATCTCGCGCAGTATCTGCACGCTCATCCGGAAGTATCGCACAATCTCCCCCTCATCGGTGTCGGTTAAAAGCAGGGTTTTCTCAAAAGACGTTCCTCTCAGCCAGGATTCTATGCTTCCGCTTAAATGGAAGTAAGGCTCTTTGCTCAAAGGATAGATACGCCGTGATATCTCGAGTTGTTTTATACGGGCGTAGATCTCTTCGCAGGCCGCCCTTATGCGCCTGGCGCTTTTGGAGAGATTCAGCATCTGCTGGTTTTTACGCGGTTCAAAGACCGCCGCCGCCGCCATTATGCCCAGCCCGAATTCATCCAACTGCTCCAGCACGTCGCGTTCGTAAAGCTCGGAAAGCAGCAACTCGTAACCGTAAACGGTCTTGGCGAATTGCCCTTTGGGAGAGAGCTCCCCGTTTTTTATGTAACCATTGTCTTTGAGGAGATTCAACTTTGCCTCTATCAGGCGCAAGGCTTCTTTCTGCTCTTCTTTGCGGCACTGGAAATAATGCAGGGAGAGAGGGTATATTTTATAGAGGTCGTCCCGGTATTTTTCGTAAAGATTGAGGATGGTGGCATATGATGTGTTAAGCTGGCTGTGCACCTCCTCGGGACCTCCGTAAATGACGCGATTGATGTCGTTGTAACTCAGCTTGGCGGGATTGATCCTGCAATAAACGAACCCTTCCGTGTCTATGCCGCGCCTGCCCGCGCGGCCCGCCATCTGGTAGAAATCGCGCGTCTTCAGGTTGCGCACGTAGCGTCCGTAGAATTTGCGCAGATCGTCGAATACGACCGACCTGCTCGGCATGTTTATGCCTAACGCGAAGGTCTCCGTGGTGAAGATTACTTTCAGCAGACGGCTGGTGAAGAGCCGTTCGATGACTTCTTTGAGCGTCGGCAGCATGCCCGCGTGGTGAAAAGCGATGCCTTTCTTCACCAGGTCGGACATCTCCTGCGCCGAGCGTTCACGGGTCAGGTCGAATTTTCGGCAAAGTTCCTCGTAAAGGGCCGTTATTTTACCGCAGTCGTCTTTCGGCAGGAGATCGAACCTGCAGAGGTCTTTCGCCAGGTCTTCGGCGCGCCTGCGGCCGAAGACGAAATATATGCAGGGGAATCCTTCCCGTTCGCGGATGTGTTTTATGAGCGGACCGATCTTGTTCAATCCGTAACCGGTGCGCGGGTTTTGCCTGTGGAATTTATACGGCAGTTCCGGAAGTCCCTTTATGTTCTTCAGGGCAGGAAGACTGTCGACCACCTGGTTCTGGCACTGGAAAAGGAAATGCAGCGGGACCGGGCGCTCGGTTTCGACTACCGTTTGCACCGGCTTGTTATGGATGCTTTCTATCCATTCCGCTATTTGTTTGATATTGGGTATGGTAGCGGAAAGGGCCAGCAGGTTCATGTGTGAGGGGAGAAAGATAAGCGACTCCTCCCACACGGTGCCGCGTTCCTCGTTGTCCAGGTAATGCACTTCGTCGAATATGATCCAGCGGTATTTCTTCAGCGACTCCTGGTCGTCGAGTATCTTATTGCGGAAAATCTCCGTGGTCATGATCAACACCGGGGCCTCGGGGTTCAGAGAGATGTCCCCGGTGAGTATGCCTATATTATCTCCGAGGCGGCTCTGGAAATCGCGGAATTTTTGGTTGGAAAGGGCTTTTATCGGCGCGGTATATATCACGCCGGTGTTGTTATTGATGCAGGTGTCTATGACATGTTCTGCGATCGCGGTTTTGCCCGCTCCGGTAGGCGCGGAGACGATCACGGAATGCCCGTTGTTGATATGGTCGATTGCTTCCTGCTGAAAACGGTCGTATTTGAACATGAAGGCTATTATAGCCTAAAATCCCGCGGAAAGACAGGTATTTCAAAACACGCAACACGAAGCGTCAGGGTCAGGGACGCAAAAGAGCTAAGAAGGTGAAACACAAGAGGCGTAAGCGGCCTCGAAACGTGAGGTTATTTCTTTGTTCAGGGAGTGCGCCTGTTATTAATGTTTGATTTGTGAGGTAAAAATAGTAAAATAAAGCATGGGTTACGACAACGCGCTGAACAAGGGATGGGAGGAATTATCCTCGCGCGCGTCCGCTCCCGTAAAGACCGTTTTTCTCGGTCAGGAATATTCTCTTGATCCGAGTTCCAGGGAATGCGTTTCTTCCTCCGGCGGCAGGGAAAAACCGTATCTTTCCATCCTTTTGCTGCATTATGCCGCGGCCGCGCTGAAAGGAATCCCCCGGCTGGAAGGGAAATGGATATCTTTCAGGGAACTGCCGGCAGGGGAGTTTTATTATCCGGCTTTCCGTAAGCGGGCGTTGGAGCCGCTGCTCGCAAAATACGGGAAAAACCCGCGTGAAGCGTTCGCTGGGTTGTGCAGGCGGCTGCCCGGTACGGCCGGTGAATTACCGGAGGGAGACGCCTGCGTAGTGATAGAGGTTTTTCCCGGAGTGCCGGTAAAGATCGTTTTCTGGCTGGCGGACGCCGAGTTCGCGGCTGAGGCTACCATGCTCTTCGATAGTACCGCCGGCAGTATTTTCTGCACCGAGGATATAGCCGTTCTGGGAGGGGCGCTGGCGGCGAACCTTACCGCTTCCGTGTAGTAAGAAGTCCGTCTCAATGAACATACAGCAGAATATAAACTGTGTATCGGCTTCGCCGGAAAAAGTAGCCTCGGGAGATTAGTCTGAGGGGCTCCATAAGGGGGTATGAATGCGAAAAATCAGTAAACTTGTTTTTATAATGTCAATTTTATGCCTGGTCAGCGGTGTTTCTTATGCCGCTTCGTCTTATCCCGGGAAAGGGAGCGTTTTATCCTCTCTGGGGCGAAAGTATGATTATAATAATATCGCCGTTAAACGCGCGGTAGACGGAGATACGCTTCTGCTTGAAAACGGAGAACGCGTGAGGTTGATCGGTATAGATACCCCGGAGTGCCACGAGTCGAAGAAGCTTTACCGCGACGCCAAGCGCACTATGCAGGATGTGCGCACGATCAAACATATGGGAAAAAGTGCCGCGGCGTTCACCCGCGGGCTCGTGGAAGGGAAAAAAGTCAGGCTGGAATTCGACGTGGAGCGCAGGGATAAATACAACCGGCTTCTGGCCTACGTTTACCTGCCGGACGGGACTTTCGTTAACGCAGAGATCGTCGCCAACGGGTACGCTTCTTTATTGACTATTTCGCCGAACGTCAAACACGCCGAGTTGTTGCACGCCCGCTACAAGGAGGCCAGGGAAAAGCGGCGCGGTCTCTGGAAGGATTAATTGGTATTCGCTCGTGCGAAGATTCCGAGTGGATTATTCTTGGGATTACCCGGGGATTGAGGCCCGGAGAACTTCATTTAAAGGAGGAATGTCATGTTGAGATTTCTTACTGCCGGAGAGTCTCACGGCCGGGCTTTGATAACGGTCGTCGACGGGATGCCCGCAGGTTTAAGGGTGGACGCGGAGAAGATAAATTTTCAATTACGGCGCAGACAGCAGGGATACGGGCGCGGCGGAAGAATGAAGATCGAGACGGACAGAGCCGAGATCGTTTCCGGCCTGCGCAGAGGCTTGACTCTCGGCAGTCCGCTTTCCATCAGGATCGTGAACCGGGATTTCAGCATAGAGCGGATGCCTTCGGTAGCCTGCCCAAGGCCGGGGCACGCCGACTTAGCCGGATTGCTCAAGTACGGTTTTGGGGACGTTCGCGACGTTCTGGAGCGGGCTTCGGCGAGAGAGACCGCGGCGCGCGTGGCCGCCGGTTCACTCTGCCGCATACTGCTGGAGTATTTCGGGATTAAGTTCACCTCTCGCGTGCTTAAAGTAGGAGGAGAGACGAATATTTCCGCGTTTAAGGCCGTGATAGACAGGGCGAAAAAGAGCGGCGACACCGTGGGAGGGATTTTTGAAGTCTCCGTTGCCGGTGTGCCGGCCGGGTTGGGGACTTACGCGCAGTACGATAAAAGGCTGGACGCCGCGCTCGCCGCGGCATTTATCTCCATTCCCGGAGTTAAAGCGGTGGAGTTCGGCCTGGGATTCGGTTACGCCGACAAACCCGGTTCGAAATGCCATGACTCTGCCGGGTATTCAAGGGGCAGGGGATATTTTAGAAAAAGCAATAATGCCGGCGGTATCGAAGGTGGAATATCCAACGGTGAAGAAATAGTCGTACGCGGATGTATGAAGCCGATTTGCACCCTGCTGGCTCCTCTGGAGTCCGTAAATATAAATACAAAGAAAAGCGCCAAGGCCGCGGTAGAACGTTCCGATGTCGCGGTGGTGGAAGCAGCCGGGGTGGTCGGTGAGGCGGTCTGCGCAGCGGCGCTGGCCGGCGCGTTCCTGGAGAAATTCGGGGGAGATTGTCTGGAGGATATAAATTCCGCTTACCGCGATTATCTGAAAAGGATAAAGAAATGAGCGGCGCTCGGGAGAAAAATATTATACAGGGACGGCCGCGCAACATTTTCCTGGTCGGATTCATGGGCACCGGAAAATCCTCCGTAGGCAGGGCGCTTGCGGCAAGAATGAAGCGGGATTTCGTCGATCTGGATGAGTTGATAGAGGCGCAGCAGCGGCGAAGTATCCCGGATATCTTCGCCTCCGAAGGGGAAGCTTTTTTCAGGAAGCTGGAAAAAGAGGCGTTGAAAGATGTTTGTCTTTCGGACAGTAAAGTGGTGTCCTGCGGCGGCGGCATAGTGATCGATAAGGAGAATGTCGCCTTGATGAAACAGCGCGGGATACTTGTTTGCCTTTGCGCCGCCCCGGAAGTTATCTACGCGAGGACCCGCGCCTTTTCCAACCGCCCTTTGCTGAACGTTCCGGATCCGGTGTCCAGGATCGAAGAGTTGCTGAAACAGCGCCAGCGTTATTACGCGCTGGCGGACGCGAGCCTTGATACCTCCTCTATGGGAATCGGCGATGCCGCCGCGTATATAGAAAGACTGTATGAAGATAAAATAATCAAGGTAAGAGGACAGGAGGGGAGAAAGTAGATTTTGTTTAATCCCCTAGCCCAGAAATCCCCGGGTTTTAACCCAGTTGTCCTTTAGCTAATTGGAATAACACCTTGCCCTTGTGTGGAATTGGGCAAGTGTTTTCTTGTGAGAACACCTTGCCCTTGTGTGGAATTGGGCAAGTGTTCTCTTGTGAGAACACCCTACCTTAATTGAAAGACAGGTGTTCACCAGTGTGAAAGTGTTCCCCTGTAGGAAAGTAGAAGGAGAGGGGCTCCACTCAAACCGCAGATCTCACCCGTCAGCGTTCATAAATCCCTGTTAGATATTGCCGTTTAATACCGTCTATTATGTTGGATGGACTATTCAGAAACAGGTTTTAGGTTATAGGTCCCCGGCTCTCAGGCAAGAGGATCTGCCAAGTATTTACTTGCGTGATACAGCTTTCTTTACTTTTGTTTTGCGTTCCGTGGGCAAAGATAGTAAAATGCTTTTGTTTGAACGCCGGGTTTTAGAGGCGTGGAGGATAAGCCGGTGACGGACAGGGAGGCGTTGATAGCGCTTAATCTCGTTTCCGATATAGGCAGCAGGCGGCTGAAGGCCTTATCGGTTTCTTTCGCGGCTATTCAGGAGATATTTTCCGCCACCTGCGCGCAGCTGGTTGCCGCGGGAGTAAGCGACTCGTCCGCGCGGAGTATAAGCTCTTTCAGGGAAGATATGCTGCGGCAGGAATTGTCCGCAGCTGCCGGGTTGGGGGTAGAGATAATCACCTGCCTGGATCCGGCATACCCGGTTAACCTCGCCTCGATACCCGGGTATCCGCTCGTGCTTTATGTGCGGGGCGAAATCCGCGATGAAGACCGTTTTGCCGTGGCGGTTGTAGGCAGCAGACGGGCGTCGTTATACGGCCTTTCCTGTTCCGAGAAGTTCGCTTATGATTTGGCGGCTTCCGGGTGGTGCGTGGTTTCCGGCATGGCGCGCGGTATAGATACTCAAGCGCACAAGGGGGCGCTGAAGGCCGGCGGTAGGACCATCGCGGTAATGGGCAGCGGGTTCGCCGATATTTACCCTCCGGAGAACGGGAAGTTTGTGGATGAGATATCCGCCCGCGGGGCGGTGGTTTCTGAGTTTCCGCTTTCAACGGCGCCTCTGAAACGCAACTTTCCGCGGCGCAACCGTATAATAAGCGGATTGAGTCTCGGGGTGCTGGTGGTGGAAGCTGCCAGGAACAGCGGGGCGTTGATTACCGTGGATTTCGCCCTGGAGCAGGGCAGGGAGGTTTTCGCGCTCCCCGGCAGGGTTGATTCCGCCAATGCCTGGGGGACAAATTCTTTGATCCAGCAGGGGGCAAAGACCGTTTGTTCACCTTCGGATATAACCGATGAATTCCCTTTGCTGCGGCCGGAGAAGAACGCCGGGAAAAATGAGAGCGCCGGTAACGGCGAAGATATCCCGGCCGCGGAAGCCGCGGTGCTGGATGTTATGAGCGGGGGAAAGATTCACAAAGAGGGAATAACGCTTAAAACCGGATTATCCGCCGCGCGCGCAGCGGAATTACTGCTGTCGCTGCAATTGAGGAAAAAGATCAGGCAGCTGCCGGGCGGCTACTTTACGAGGATATGATATGAAATCAGGCAAGAAGCTGGTCATAGTCGAGTCTCCAACCAAAGCACGAACGATCGGCAGGATACTCGGGGAGGGGTTTTCCGTTACTTCCTCGATGGGCCATCTTATAGATCTGCCGAAGCGCCAGCTCGGAGTGGACGTCGATAACGGTTTTGTCCCGCGTTACGTGGTGATGAAATCAAGACAGTCGCTCTTGGGCAAACTCAAGAAAGAGGCGGCCGGTTCCCAGGAAGTATATGTGGCCACCGATCCGGACCGGGAGGGTGAGGCCATTGGATGGCATATAAAGGAGAGGCTCCCGGCGGGCAAAAAAATACTTCGTGTTGTTTTTCACGAAATCACCCCGCAGGCGGTGAAGAACGCGTTCGAGCATCCGCGCGAGTTCGACGCCAGCATGATCGAGGCGCAGACAGGCAGGCGCGTGCTGGACAGGATAGTAGGGTATTATCTGAGTCCATTGCTCTGGAAAAAGATGGCGCGCGGTTTGAGCGCCGGGAGGGTGCAGTCGGTCGCCCTGCGTATCATCGTGGAAAGGGAGCGGCAGATAGAAAGTTTCGTCCCCAGGGAGTATTGGGAGATCGAGGCCCTGCTTGGGACGCCGGGCGGGGCGGACTTCGCCGCCAAGCTGGATAAAGAGGGCGGGGAGAAGGTCGAGATAAAGAACAGGGAAGAAGCCGACAGGATCGCAGAAAAGCTCGGGAAAAGCGTTTTCTCGGTCGCTTCGATAACGCGTAAAGAGAAGAAACGCAACCCGGAACCCCCGTTCATTACCAGCACTCTGCAGCAGGAGGGTTTCAACAAGCTGAAGTTCAATTCCAGCCGCACCATGCAGATCGCCCAGCAGTTATATGAAGGAGTGGATCTCGCAGGTGAAGGCCCCGTAGGTCTGATAACCTATATGAGGACAGATTCCACGAACGTGGCGGCCTCGGCAGTAAAAGAGGCGCGCGATTTTATAAAGGATAAATACGGGGCGGAATATCTTCCCGATAAACCCAACGTATATAAATCCCGCAAGAACGCGCAGGAGGCTCATGAAGCGATACGGCCGTCTGCCGTGTCCAGGTCCCCGGAGCAGTTGCGCGATCTGCTTACTCCGGAGCAGTACAAGCTTTATGAACTGATCTACCGCCGGTTTATCTCCAGCCAGATGACACCGGCGCGTTATTCCGTGACTTCGGTCTCAATCAATGCCGGTGTTTATTCCCTCAGCGCCTCAGGCAGCAGGCTGGTTTTCGACGGCTGTCTTTCCGTCTATAGAAAAGAGGAGGAGCAGGAAGAGGGGCAGCCGGCGATGCCGGAGTTGAAAGAAGGCGATATACTTCAGTTGAGAGGGCTGAATCCGTCTCAGCATTTCACCAAGCCGCCGCCCAGGTTCTCCGACAGCTCGCTGGTCAAGACTCTGGAAGAAGAGGGCATCGGCAGGCCGTCCACCTACGCTCCCATCATACAGACCCTTTTACTGAGGGATTACGTGCGCAGGATTAAAGGTTATTTCCACCCCACGGAACTGGGGAGCAAGGTCTGCGACCTGCTGGTGCGTTATTTCCCCGGGATAATGGATGTGAAATTCACCGCCCGCATGGAAGAAAAACTGGACGGTATAGAGGAAGGTAAACTGCGCCACGTGCAGGTGCTGGACGAGTTCTATCGGCCTTTCAAGCAGGACCTGGATTTCGCCCAGGGAGATATAAAGAAGGAAGTCGTCGTCACCGGGGAAGCCTGCGAAAAATGCGGCAAGCCGATGGTGGTGAAATGGGGCAGAAAAGGCAAGTTTCTCAGTTGTTCCGGTTTTCCGGAATGCAAACACGCCAAGTCCATCACCACGGGGGTGAAATGTCCCCAGCCCGGCTGCGCGGGGGAATTGATAGAGAGGCATTCCCGCCGGGGCGTTTTTTACGGTTGCAGCCGTTATCCTGAATGCCGCTACGTCTCCAGCACCCTTCCGGGAGAAACCAAATGACGGGCAGGTACGTGGAACGGTTCTTGCGTTATCTCGAGATTGAGAAGAATTATTCTCCGCACACACTGTTGAATTACCGGATAGACCTGGAGGATTTTGTTTCTTTTTGCGCCGGGCAGGAGACGGGTGCGATCGGTTACCTGGAAATAAGGAAATATCTCGCTTTGCTGAAAGAGAAAAAACTTGCTTCCCGCAGCGTCGCGCGGCGGCTTTCTTGTATAAGGTCGTTCTTTAATTTCCTCTGCCGGGAAGGGCTTGTGAAGCACAATCCAGTTTCCGGGGTTTCCACTCCCCGGCTGGACCGGCATTTGCCGGAATTCCTCACCGAGGAAGAGGTGACCCGTCTTTTTGATTCCATCCCCGGCGACGGAAAGAACGAAGCCGTTCGTCTGCGGGACAAGGCCATACTCGAGGTGTTCTATAGCACCGGAATGCGTATCTCCGAGCTCTCCGGGTTGAAACTGGCGGCCGTGGATTTCATAGGCGGCGTGGTGAAAGTTCTCGGTAAGGGGAGGAAAGAACGTATCGTTCCCATCGGGGAGCCGGCGCTGCGCGCCCTGAACGCTTACCTGGAGAAAAGGGATTCCCAGAGGGACGAGGTCTTTCTCAATTTAAAGGGACGCCCGATCACGGCCCGCGGGGTGCGGATGGTGGTAGCCGGATATTTCAGGCTCGCCGGTATGAAGAAAGGGGTTTCTCCGCACACCCTGCGGCATTCTTTCGCCACTCATCTTTTGAACCGCGGCGCCGATCTGAGAAGTGTGCAGGAACTGCTTGGGCATGCCAATCTCTCCACGACGCAGATATACACGCATCTTACCACCGAACGCCTGAAGGCGGTTTACGACAAGGCCCATCCCAGGGCATAGGAAGGAAAAAATATGTTTTTTTTGTACGACCTCATATTTTTTCTGATCTTTCTTTTCTTTCTCCCGGTTTACCTGGTAAAAGGGAAACTGCATTCAGGCTTTCTCTGCAGGCTCGGTATAATGCCTAAGGGGATCGTCTTCAACTCCCCGATATGGATACACACGGTAAGCGTGGGAGAAGCAATGGCGGTCAAGGAGTTTGTTTCCGGGCTGCGCGGACGTTATCCGGGAGTGCAGATGGTCTTTTCCACGGTTACTCCTACGGGTAACCAGGTGGCGCGTTCCTTCGCGCAGCCGCAGGACGCCGTCATTTATCTCCCCTTCGATTTTAGCCTGGTTGTGCGATCGGTATTGCGGCGCATGCGGCCCAGGTTTTTCCTGGCGGCGGAAACTGAGTTTTGGCCGAACCTCTTGAGCGCGCTGCACGCATACGGAGTGCCGGCAGCGGTGATTAACGGGAGGATCTCGGACCGTTCGCTGCGCGGTTATGCCAGGCTTAAGGTGCTGTTTGCTCCGCTGCTGCGCAAGATCGGATTTTTCTGCGTGCAGACCGAAGAAGACGCCGAAAGGCTTGTCTCCTTGGGGGTGGAGAACGGCAGAATCAAAGTCACCGGGAATCTGAAGTTTGACGCCGGTATATCTTCAGTATCGGCGGCGGCCGCTGGCGCCTGCAGGCTGACCCTGGGGCTGAGGGAGGAAGAACGTCTTCTCGTAGCCGGGTCAACGCATGAAGGTGAAGAGGAGCTTGTATTGAGGGCGTATGAAATTGCCGCGGCAGGAAGACGGCACGTGCGTTTGCTGTTGGCGCCCAGGCATCCCCGCCGCGCCGTAGATGTCGCCGTCCTGCTGCGGGCGCGGGGGTTCCATGCGGTCATGGTCTCGGGTCTGGAGAAAGGCGGCGGAGACGGACGGAAAGACAGCAAAGCGGTTTTTGTCCTGGACAGCGTGGGGAGATTATTCGACTATTACGGCGCCGCTTACGCGGTATTCGTGGGCGGCAGCCTGGTGCCGAGAGGCGGGCACAATATCATAGAGCCGGCAAGCTGGTCCAAACCGGTGCTTTGCGGCCCGTATACATTCAACTTTCGTGAGATAATATCCATATTCTCGCGCGATGATGCCTGTATAAACGTAGGCGGCACCGGGCAGTTGGCGCAGGCATGGGCGGAACTGCTCGATGATCCCGGCCGGGCGGCGGAAGCCGGCAGGAAGGCCCGCGGAGTGATAGACAGGCACCGCGGGGCAGGACTGCGCACGCTGGACGCCGTAGCGCTACTTGTGAACGGGAAAGGTATATGAGGATATCCGCAGATTATCTGCGTTCCATAGTCGAGGCGCGGCGCGCAGGCTTCACTGCCGCGGTCATCACCGGGTTGCTTACGCCTTTTTCCTGGTTATATTCCGGTTGTATCGGCTTGCTTTCTTTTATACGTTTAGCGCGGCGCAGGAAACTGCCCTGCGCGGTAATCAGCGTGGGGAATATCACCTGGGGAGGCACCGGAAAGACCCCGCTGGTGGAATTCATCGCTTTGTTTCTTAAACATAACGGCCGCAATCCCGCGGTATTGAGCCGGGGATACGGCGCTTCCGGCGGGTTTTCCGTCGGGGACGAGCCTTTGATGCTGCAGAACCGGATGCCGTTAATACCGGTAGTTACCGACAAAAAAAGGCTGCGTTCCGCCCGCAAAGCAATAGAGACGCTGGGCGCGGATACGCTTATCCTTGACGACGGGTTTCAGCAGTGGGGCATAAGTAAAGACCTGGATATAGTGACCGTGGATGAGGGTAATCCTTTCGGAAACGGCCTGGTGATACCCGCCGGGATGCTGCGCGAACCGTTATCGGCCCTGAAAAGGGCGGATATATTTGTTCTGACACGCTGTGAAAAAGAGGAGGAGAAGGAACGTCTTAAGAAGAGGCTATCCTCCTTTAATCCGCGCGCCTGCATATTCTGCTGCAATCACCGGGTAGCCGGTTTTTATCCGGTATCCGGAGAAGCCGCAGGGGGGATTACCAAGCCGGAGTTCTTCTCCGGGAAAGAAGTCGTTGCCTTTTCCGGCATAGCCGTTCCACTTTCTTTCGAGCAGAGTCTTGAGAATACGGGCGCGCGCATAACGGGCGCACGCAGATTCCCGGACCACTATTTTTACGGAAGGCGCGAGATAGAGGCGATCATCGCCGGCGGCCGCGGCAGACCGGTGGTCACGACCGAGAAAGACGCCGCCAGGCTGTCCGTTCTGTATGACGGGAGGCCTCCGGCCGGGATATGGGTGTTGCGCATAGAGTTGGAGTTTGAGAACGATGACGATCAAAGATTACGCGATAGATTGCTTGGCATATACCGCTCTTAAGGCGCTGGGGCCGTTGTTTAGGCTGCTGCCGCCGGAGGAGTGCCTGAAAGTCGGCGCTTTGCTGGGCGACGTTTTCTACGTCCTCGACCGCGGCCACAGGGCCAAGGTGTACGACAACATCAGGACCGCTCTGGGCGACCGTCTCTGGCCGGAGGAGATAAGAAAAGAATGCCGCGGGTTCTACCGCAGTTACGGACAGAACCTGGCCGAGCTTTTTCTCATTCCTTTGATAGACGAAGAATACCTGCGCAGATATATAACAGTAGAAGGTATGGAAAACCTGCGCGCGGCCTTTGCCGCCGGCAAGGGCGTTCTTCTGACCGGAGTACATGAAGGAAACTGGGAGCTTTCCAACATACTATGCGCCGTCCTCGGCCTGCCGTTTAACCTTTTTGTCAGGGAGCAAAGATATCCTTTATTGGGGAAATTGCTTAACGGATACCGCAGGCAAAAAGGCTGCCGGATAATCGAGCGCGGGCAGGAATTGCGCAGACTGCTCGAGGTGCTGCGCATGAACGAGGCGGTAGGTATAAGCGCCGACCAGGGCGGCCGCGGCGGTATCCGGGTGGATTTTTTCGGCCGGGAGGCCTCCATGTCCGCCGGCGCCGTCAAGATTGCGATGAAATACGGCGCGGCGGTCATCCCGGTATTCTACGAGCGTCTGCGCGGGCCTTATACCAGGATCCGGATTCTCGGGCCGCTGGAGGTTAAACGCAGCGGGGACGATGAAAAAGATATAAGGGAAAACCTGCAGGGATTGACGCGGATTTTCGAAAAACTCATAACCTCGGCGCCGCGGGAATACCTCTGGATGTACAAGGTGTGGAAATACGGCAGACAGCGCCGCGTTCTTATTCTTAGCGACGGAAAAGCCGGGCACCTGCGCCAGTCGCAGGGTATGGCGTTTTTGGTTCGCGAGGCAATGCGCGGCAAAGGATATTCCCCGGAAGTGGCAGAGGAGGAAGTAAAAGTCGGGGCGCGGCAGAGGGTATTTCTTTCGCTGGCGGCGCTGTTTGGGGGAAAGGATTTCGCTTGCGGACGGCTCTGGGGTCTGCCCGGCATGCGTTTTTTATACGACAGATTGGGCAGAAAGAAGTATGATGTTATAATATCCGCCGGTTCTTCCCTCGGCGCATTGAACCTTCTCCTCGGCAGGGATAATCGCTGCGCCGGCATAACTGTGATGCGTCCTTCCTGGGTCTCTTTAGGCGCTTTCGGGCTTGCGGTAATCCCGGCGCATGACCGTCCGGCCAAAGCCCGCAACGTTGTCGTCACTTGCTGCGCCTTGAACCCGGTGGGAGCGGAATATCTGGCGCGCGCCGCCGAAGATCTTCTTCCTTTCGTCGTTAAGCCGCTTCGTAAATTGAACCTGGGGTTTCTGGTCGGAGGCAATACTAGGGGGTTCAAGCTTGAGGAAATGGCCGTCGCCGAGGCGATCACCGGGTTGAAAAAGGCGGCGTTATCCCTGGATGCCGGCGTGATGGTCTCTTCTTCGCGCAGGACTCCGCCGGCGATCGAGAATTTGCTGCGCAGAGAAATTTCTTCATATGAACGCAAGGCGCTGCTGGTGCTGGCAAATGAGTTCAATCCTCCGGATACCGTGGGCGGGATATTGGCGTTGTGCGATGCCGTGGTGATCACTCCGGAAAGCATATCTATGGTTTCAGAAGCAGCGGCATCGGGGAAACGCCTGCTGGTGATGGATTCCCCGCTGCTGCCGGCCAAGCACAGAAGATTTCTGGAGGGGTTGTCTTCGCGCGGGTTGATAAGGGTTTTGGCTCCCGGGGAAATGGGGAGGGCCCTTTCTTCTCCCGCGGACGGTGTCTCTGCCGGAGCAGGGAGGGACGAGAGGGAAGAGATACTGAAACGACTGGATGCTTTATTATGAACATATTGCAGATACTGCCTGAGTTGAACGTGGGGGGCGTGGAGACCGGGACGGTGGACCTCGCCGGACGCCTGGCGGCCATGGGGCATAAGGCGGTGGTGGTTTCCGCGGGCGGGCGGCTGGTCAAGGAATTGGAATCGCGCGGGGCCTCGCATTACCGGCTTCCGGTGCACAAGAAATCGCTGTTTAATATAGTGCGGATGATACGCCCGATAGAAGATATAATAAGGAAAGAGCGGATAGATATAGTGCACGCGCGCTCGCGCGCCCCCGCCTGGTCGGCGTTCTTCGCCTGCCGAAGGACCGGCGCGGTCTTTGTAACTACCTGCCACGGTTATTACGGCAAACATTTTTTTAGCAAAGTAATGGGCTGGGGGAAACGCGTGATAGTCCCGGGCAACGTGATCGGGCGCCATATGATGGATGATTTCGGCGTCCCGCACGACAGAATAAGGCTGGTGCCTCGGGGGGTAGGGCTCTCCAGGTTCAAATACACCCCGCCGGACGAAAAGCGGAAGGATCCTTTCAATGTCGGAATAATCGGCAGGATAACCCCTTTGAAAGGCCACTTGTTTTTCATCAAAGGGATGGCGAAACTGGCCAGAATCGTTCCGGATTTGAAGGTCTGGGTGGTGGGCGACGCGCCTGAGTCGAAGGCTGCCTATAAGGAGCAATTGCTGCTCTTGACCAGACGTCTCGGTCTGTGGAATTGCACAAGTTTTCTCGGGACGCAGAAGGATATCCCTTCCGTTCTCTCCGGGCTCGACCTGCTGATCCTTGCCACAACCACACCCGAGGCCTTCGGCAGGGTGGTCATAGAGGCGCAGGCCTCCGGCGTCCCGGTGGTAGCCAGCAAGGTCGGGGGAGTGGTGGATATCATTGAGGACGGCGTAACGGGGTTGTTGGTACCTCCGGCTGATCCGGCATCTATCGCGCTGGCCGCGGCGCGTATTTACAGGGACCCCAAACTTGCCCGCAGGCTGGCCGAAGCCGCTTACGTCAAAGTAAAGAGTAAATATACGGCGGAGAACATGACCGAGGCGACGTTGAAGGTGTATGAAGAGTGTCTAAATGAACGCCGGGCCTTGATCATAAAATTGAGCTCCATAGGCGACGCGGTCCTTACCAGCGCTGCGATCGCTGCGGTGAAACGCAAACTTGGTCCGGGTTTCCGGCTGAGCCTGCTTACCGGAGAACCCTGCCGTGAGGTGTTCCTGCGGTGTCCTTATATAGACGATCTGATAGTCTGCGATCTTAGGAATAAGGATAAAGGACTGCGCGGACTCCTGAAATGGGGGGCCGTTCTCAGGCGCAGCGGTTTCGATATGGTCATAGACTTCCAGAACAACCGTAAAAGCCATCTTTTAAGCTGGCTCAGCGCGGCCGGCCAGCGCCTCGGTTATCGCAACGGCAAGTTAGGCAGGCTGCTGAACCGCGGCGTGAAGGACGACAATATCTGCGGCGGTCCGGTCGAGCACCAATTCCGCGTCCTTGGGCCGTTGGGCATAGCTTATTCCGGAGAGAAACTGGAATTCTGGCCGGACGCCTCCGACGAGGATTCCGCGCAGGAGGTGCTTTCCCAGGCCTGGGTTGCGGATAATCAGGCGCTGGTAGGAATAAATATAAGCGCCAGCAGGCGTTGGACGAGCAAAAACTGGCCGTTGGAGAATATCTCCGGGCTGATAAATCTGCTTTGCGGCCGCGACATCCGCGTCGTGCTTACCGGCACGGAAGAGGAAAAAAAACAGGCGGATAAAATTATCGCGGCCGTCAGATCTCCCAAGGCCGTGATTAACTCTTGCGGCAAGACCGCCGACATTAACCAGCTGGCGTGCCTTATAGGGAAATGCAAGGTGTTCGTTTCCTGCGACTCCGCCGCTCTGCACGCCGCCGCGGCGCGCGGCGTCCCGCTGGTGGCGCTTTTCGGACCCACCGACCCGCGCAGGCACCTGCCGCCTTCCGGGCAATGCGAAGTTATTCAGAGAAAACTAAAATGTTCGCCTTGTTATAAACCCGTCTGCCGGAAAAAGACGACGTGTATGTCGGACATATCTCCGGAGGATGTTTTCTCCGCCGTCTGCAGGCTGATGTCATGAACATATTGTTACTGGCCAATCATATCAATGTGGGAGGTATCGCCAATTATTGTTTTTTTCTCGGTTCCGCTTTGAAGAAAAGGGGACACGGAGTGTTTCTGGCCTGCGCTCCGGCGGCCGGCGCCGGAGCGCAGGCGAACAGGGAGCGCTTCCTGCGGGCTGGCATTGTTCTTATAGATATACCGATAATGACGAAATCAAGCTTCAGTCCGCTGATCGTCTCAAGCCTGTCCGTACTGCTGCCTCAGCTCAAAGAGCGCGGGATAGATGTAATACATGCCAACACCCGGGTCACCCAGGCATTGGCTGCCGGCTTGAGGATGTTCGGCGGCAGGCCGTATATTTCCACCTGTCACGGTTTCTTCAGGCCCAGGTTCCTTCGCAGGGCGCTGCCGTTCTTCGGAGCCAGGGTGATTGCGGTCAGCGCGGAGGTGCGGGAGCATCTGGTGCGGGATCTGCGCGCCGCTCCCGCTATCGTCCGGTTGATCCCCAACGGGATAGATACGGATTTCTTTTGTCCCGCGCTGCGGCGGGGTTCGGAAAAAGCGGCCCGCAGCAGCCTTAGACGCAGCCTCGGTCTGCCTGACGGCAGGATAATCGGCACCATCGGCAGGCTTTCGGACGTCAAAGGTCATCTATATTTCGTGGAGGCCATGCCGGACATTGCCTCGGCGTTTCCGGACGCGGCATTCCTGATAGCAGGAGAAGGCAAAATGAAGCAGATGATACTTTCCAGGGCCAAGGAACTGGGGGTCATTGACAGGTTTTATTTGAAGGATTCGGTGTCCGATACCAGGGAGGCGCTCCGGGCCATGGATCTCTTCGTGATGCCTTCTTTATCGGAGGGCCTGGGGTTGAGCCTGATGGAGGCGATGTCGTGCGCCCTGCCGTCCGTCTGTTCCGACGTGGGAGGGATAAGAACGTTGATTAAACACGGAGATAACGGCCTGCTGGTGAAGCCGGCGGATCCTGCGGCGCTGGCCGGGGCGGTAAAAACACTGCTGGCGGACGAACGCAGGATGATGGATTTTGGCTCCCGGGCCAGGGAATACATAATCTCCGGTTTTTCCATTGAAGGCATGGTCTCCGGCACCGAGGAGGTGTATAAAGAATGTATAAACGGATAAAACGCGCCGCAATTACGGCGGCGGTCCTGATATTACTCGCGCTGTCTTCGCTGGTTTTAGCGCTGCGGTTGAATTATACCCCGGCGGTATTGATGTATCATTCGGTCGCGCCGGGAGCTGACCCGTCCAGCCGCCTGGCGGTTTCCCCCGTGACCTTCGACAGGCAGATGCGGATGTTGAAAACGCGCGGCTTCAACGTCATTCCGGCGGAGGAATTCGCCCGTAATGTAAAAGAAGGGAAAAGGATGCCGCTGCATACGGTGGCGATCACTTTCGACGACGGATACAAGGATAATTATATCCACGCTTTCCCCATATTGAGAAAATACGGACTGCCGGCGACCGTGTTCGTTATCACGGGAGAAACGGGCAGGCAAGACCGTCTCTCCTGGGATGAGATCAGGGAGATGCGTGATTCCGGGCTGATCGACTTCGGCAGTCACACGATAAGTCATTGTATATTGCCGGAGGTGGAATCTTCGCAGGAACTCGCCGGAGAGCTCTCGGGATCGAGAGCGGCGCTGGGAAGACATCTCGGCGGTCCGGTGAAGATGTTCGCCTATCCCTGCGGTTTCTTCGACGAGAGAATAAAAGAAGCGGTAAGGAAGGCCGGTTACGAGTTTTCTTTTGCCACCAATCCCAGGAGAAAAACGGCCGATGACGACCTGATGGCGTTGAAACGCATCCGTATTTCCCAGCATTCCGGGAGTTCTTTTGCTTTCTGGTTCCGGGCGAGCGGGTACTATAGCTTTATACGCGAGCGCAGACATAGATAAAACTTCACGGGCTTCAATTCGGTTTTTTCAGGGGGAGTATTAAGCGGGAGGGACAGAGTTCTACCGGCCGCTAATGTATAAAACTAAAATGCATAACATACGTGAACCCGGGAAGATAGCTGTCTTCGGAGTGAATTGGCTGGGAGATACTCTGTTTTCCACTGCCGTGATCGCCAGCCTTAAACGCACATTCCCGGGAAGTCCTCTTTCCTGTATAGTCCCGCCGAGATGTTTTCCCGTGCTGCGGGGCAATCCGAGCATAGAAAGGCTTATCGCTTTCGACGAGAAAGAAGCGCAGCGCGGGCTGGCCGGCAAGTTCAGGTTCGTGATGGAACTGTCCGGGATGCATTTCGACGCGGTTTTCCTGCTGCACCGTTCCTTCGGCCGCGCCCTGCTTTGCAGGCTTTGCGGCATCCCGGAACGGGTGGGTTATTACACGCCGAAACGCGGTTTTCTCCTGACGCGCGCTCCGTCTGCTCCCGATCCGTTCAGAGTGCACCGGATAGATTATTACCTCGGAGTTTTGGAAGGCGCGGGGCTGCCGGTCTCCGTCAGGGATCCGGAGTTTTTCGTTCTTCCGGAGGAGGAACGCGCAGCCGGTTCTTTTCTTGAGGACAGCGGTATCGGGCCGGGAGAAAAGCTCGTGGGGATAAATCCGGGCGGCAACTGGATGCCCAAACGCTGGCCGCTCGAATACTGGAAAACGCTGGCGGCTGCGCTTTCCGGAGAGTGCGGATGCAGGATTGTTGTTACCGGAGGCGCGCAGGATTCGTCTCTGGCGCGGGAGATTTCTTCCGCGGTGCGCGGCAAACCCGTTCCCGTGTCCGCCTGCGGCCATTCCGACATACGGCATTTCGCCGCCTTAAGCCGCAGATTTGACCTTTTTATCTCCGCCGATTCCGGTCCTCTGCATATAGCCAATTGCGCCGGAGGGAAAGGGCGCATAATAGCCCTTTTCGGCCCCACCGATCCGGCGCTTACCGGCCCCAGGCCGGCGCACAGATGCGATGTGCTGCGCGGTTCCTGCGGCTGTAAAATTCCCTGCTATAAACCGGACTGTGCGGATAACCTCTGCATGAGGAGTATTACTCCTCAGCAAGTCCTGCGCAAGGCGCTGGAAATTCTATCCGTCCGTGGTTAAATCAAACCGCATAAATCCCCGGGTTTGAAACCGTTACTCAAGTAATCCGGTCTAAAAATCCTTGAAAACGTCTTTTTATAGGTTAAAATAAAACATAGTATTTATGCGTTAGTAAAAATATAATTGCGTATTTCCCGGGGGGCAGAATGTCTTCTTTATACTACGGAAAAAAACACAAGCATATAGAGGGCGGTGCTGCCGATTTCCGTCTCATGCACAGCAGGGATATCGCGGTGGTAGGCGTCAGTGATAAAGAATACAAGACCGGTTACCGGATATTCAAGGATTTGATAAAACACGGGTTTAACGTGCACGGTATAAACCCGCGTAACGGCACCATTCTCGGCAGACAGATAAAACGCAACCTGAGGGCGCTGGATAGAGTCCCGGATATAGTGATCACGGTCGTTCCTCCGGAGGTAACCCTGGAAATCATAGAGGAATGCAGGTCGATGGGAGTAAAAGAGATATGGATGCAACCGGGTTCGGAATCGCCGGAAGCAGTCGGGAAAGCCGCCGCTTACGGTATAAAAGCAACCGCCGGCTCCTGCTTTATGCGGCAGGCCGGGATCTGGCGGTAGATATCGGAGATGATGATTATGCGTAAAGAAGTCGCCTTGGGGATCAAAGTCATAGGGATATGGTTTATTATATCGGGGGTTACGGGAGTATTTTCTTTGCTGGATATGCGCGCATTCTATCTGAATAACACCGGGGCTTTTCCTTTTCCATATTCGCACATCAGATTGTTCACTGATTCGCTGCTGCCGGTTTTATCCCTGGTCGGCGGTATATATCTGCTGAAGCTGAAAGAATGGGGCAGACGTTTCATCCTCGCCGTATGCTTCTTGAATCTTATACTGGTGGCGGTGAGTTTCGTGCCTTTTTCCGGCCGCAACGTCTTTGTCTCTCTTAAGGAATACACGGAAAAGAATTATGAGGCTCAGAAACAGGAAGTTCTGCGGCGTTATAAAGCGGAATATCAGCAGGAGGCCTTGCAGAAGCTGGAGCAATCGCATCGGGTCACCGTTTCATCTCTCCCCGGCATTCTTGTTTTTCTGCTTTCTCTCTCCATCCTCTGGAATTCCTGGGTCATTTTCTATTTGATGAGAGGCCCAGGTCGTCCGTTTTTCCCCGGACCGCAGCGCGGGACGGAAGAAGAGGAGAAAGAAGCGGCGGAATGATCCTCCCAGGCCTGCTCGCCGTTCTCCGGCAGGTTCACGGCGAGTTTATACGCGCAATACGGGCCCGGGGGCGGTCAATCTGGTGATTGACTGCCGCTTAATTCTATGATAAAGTTAATAAAGCCGCAGAAACCCCGGGCTTTAATCCTTCCCGTATAAAGTATCGGAAGAAGGCTGATGAAAGAAGAAAGAGGGCGCGCAGGGTTCGACGATTTGCTTCCTCGCCCGGCACACTACTGCGTTGTCAAATTAGTTTTAGCATAATAGCGCACGGAGTCCGCCAAAGCTTCAGTGGCGGACGGTCAACTTTCTACTCTCGATTCTCAAGTATTAAGAACTTGTTTGATAGTGTATTACTTGATTGTTACATAAGTTTCTGATAATCGAGAATTTCTATCGAATCAAATCTCGATTTTCGGCTCTCGATTGCTCTGTGCGCTGTTTAAAGAACTTATTTAACAGCGCACTACTGCGCGTTTTGCTTTTCTTCTCAGGGGCCGGTCGTCGTGTTGTCGGCATGTTGAAGCAGGAGCCAAACCCCTTGCAATTTCATACGTAAACGGTTATTTGTACGGAAAGGCCAAAGTGGTTGATTTAAGCAGGGTGAGGACATATTCGGTCAAAACCAGGAAAAGCAAGGTCTCCGCCGGAGATTTTGCGCAGCCTCCGCGCAAGGGCGCGGGTTTCCGCTCTTTCTTTTCCTCTTTGCCGAACATCCTGCGCGCCGCCGATCTGCGTTCTGCGGCGGAAGCCGCGGCTTCCGCGGGACGCAGGAAAAAAGCGGTGATTTTCATGGCCGGGGCGCACGTGATAAAGTGCGGACTCGGGCCGGTCATAATAGAGTTGATTCGGAAACGGGTGATTTCCTGCGTATGCCTTAACGGCGCGGGCGTGATACACGACTTCGAGATAGCCCTGCAGGGCAGGACTTCCGAGGACGTCGCGTCCGGCCTTGCCGCCGGCAGATTCGGTATGGGGAGAGAGACGGCGGAGTTCATAAATAACGCCGTCAAGGCGGGGGCTTCCCGCCGGCAGGGTTTCGGTTACGCGGTAGGTTCGCGCATCCGCGGCAAAGAATTCCCTCACAGCCGTTTAAGCGTGCTGCGCGGGGCGTGCGCTCACGGCGTACCCGTCTGCGTGCATGTGGCTGTAGGCACCGATATTATACACCAGCACCCGTCTTTCGATCCAGCCGCCGCAGGCAAGGCGAGTTACGCGGATTTCCTTACTCTGGTGGAAGAGATACGCGGCCTCAACGGGGGAGGGGTGCTTTTGAATTTCGGTTCGGCGGTGATTATGCCGGAAGTGTTCCTGAAAGCGCTGAATCTGGCCCGCAACCTCGGTTCGGAAGTGAAGGATTTCACGGCGGTCAATTTCGATATGATACAACAATACAGACCTGCCCAGAATATCGTCTGCCGCCCGGTCTTGTCCGGAGGCAAAGGGTATTATATAATCGGGCATCATGAAATAATGCTGCCTTTGTTCGCGCAGGCGGTGGTGGAGCGGTTATGAAGATTTCCGGTTACAAGAAGATAATCTCGGCTTACGACAAGGCCCGCATTTTGGTTATAGGGGATCTTATACTGGACGAGTATATACAGGGCAAAGTGGACCGGATATCGCCGGAGGCGCCGGTACCCGTGGTCTGGGCGGAAAAACACAATTTTGTTCCCGGAGGCGCGGCGAACGTGGCATACAATATCAGCGCCCTCGACGCGGAGGTCTGTCTGGCCGGGGTGGTCGGCGGCGACGAGAACGCGGCGGAGCTGTCCGAGGCCTTGAAGAAAAGAGGGGTGGATATCTCCGGGATAGTGCGCGATCCGCGCAGGCATACGACGGTAAAGACCAGGATCATCGCCGGCCACCAGCAGGTGGTGCGGGTGGACTGGGAGCACACCCATTCGCTCCCGGAGCGGGTTAACGGGAAGATATTGGATTTCGTTTCCGCCAAAATAGACGGGTTTTCGGCGATAATCATAGAGGATTACGGCAAGGGCGTGGTAAATAAACAGCTGTTGTCCGAATTACTTTCTCTGGCGGTAAAAAAAGGAAAGATCGTCAACGTTGATCCTAAAGAAGAGAATTTTCAGCTTTATAGAAAGGTGACATCCATAACTCCCAACCGGAAGGAACTTGAGAACGCTGTGAGGAACCTGAAGTTGACGGATACCACCAACAATTTCAAGCTCAACAACGACAAGATAACCAGCGTGGAACAAGCCGGGAAAGCTGCCGACCAGGTGATGCGTTATCTGGAGATGGAATCCATACTGGTGACTATGGGAGAACAGGGGATGGCGCTTTTCGAGAAAGACGGCCGTTCAATCACGATACCGACGGTGGCGCAGGAGGTGTTCGACGTTTCGGGCGCGGGGGATACCGTAATAGCCGTTTTTACCCTGGCCCTGGCCTGCGGTGCCACTAAAGCCGAAGCCGCGCATATCGCCAATTTCGCGGCGGGCATAGTGGTCAGCAAGCTGGGCACGGCGGTCACAAGCCGGGAGGAGTTGTTGAAGAAGATTAAGGAACACGCTTCGCGGGGGGTGCGTTGATGGACGTTATCGGCGTTATCCCGGCCCGTTACGCCTCCACCAGACTGGAAGGCAAGGTGCTGGCGGACATCTTTGGAAAACCGATGATCCGCCGTGTCTGGGAAAGGGCGCGTAAAGCGAAACTGCTGGATGATCTGCTGGTCGCTTGCGACGACGAAAGGATAGCCGAAACGGTAAAGGGCTTCGGCGGCAAGGCAGTAATGACCGCTAAGGCCCATACCTGCGGCACCGACCGGATAGCGGAAGCGGTTTATCCGCTGGACGCCAGGGCGGTGGTGAACATACAGGCGGACGAACCTCTCCTGCAACCGGTGATGATCGATCAGTTGGCGCAGGCTTTGCTCTCAGATAATTCAGCGTCAATGGTCACTCTGGCAAAACGCATAGAAAAGCAGGAGGAAATAACGGATCCCAACGTGGTCAAGGTGGTTTTCGACAGGAACAACCTGGCGTTGTATTTTTCCCGCTCCGCCATACCTTACCACGCGGCCGGTTCCCGTGTTGACGCGCCGGTTTATTATAAGCACGTAGGAATGTACGGATACACCAAGGATTTCCTTTTTACCTACAAGAATATGCCTCCTTCTTCCCTGGAGAAAACGGAGAAGCTCGAACAGCTCCGGGTGCTGGAGGCCGGCTGCCGCATCAAGGTTATAGAGACGCGTTATGAGACCATAGGCGTGGATACCGCCGGTGATCTGGAACGCGTGAAGGCGGCTATCGAGGCCTCGGGGGATAAATGAAGACGTCCGTAAGGGAGATAACCATAAGCGGGACAGTAAAGGTCGGCGGAAGGCGTCCGCCTCTGCTTATCGCCGGGCCCTGCGTTATAGAATCGGAGAAACACTGTCTTTTGATCGGCAGAAAGATTAAAGATATCGCGGCCGCGCACGGCGTCGCTTACGTCTTCAAGGCCAGTTACGACAAGGCGAACAGGCTTTCCGGGACCTCTTTCCGCGGACCAGGCATCAAGGCGGGGCTGAAGGTGCTTTCCGCGGTCAAGAAGAAACTGGATGTCCCCGTCTTGAGCGACGTGCATTGCCGCGAAGAAGTGTCTTTTGCCGCCAGGGTGCTGGATGTTCTGCAGATCCCGGCTTTCCTCTGCAGACAGACGGATCTCGTCGCGGAAGCGGCGCGCAGCGGCAGGGCGGTGAACATCAAGAAAGGCCAGTTCCTTTCCCCCTGGGACATCGCCCCGATAGTCGCCAAGGCCGAGACCTGCGGCAACAGGAGGATATTGCTTACCGACAGGGGATACTCGTTCGGGTATAATAACCTGGTTAGCGATCTGCGCAGTCTGGCCGTGATGCGCCGCACCGGGTGTCCCGTGATTTACGACGCCACGCACAGCGTGCAGCTGCCGGGAGGCAAGGGTGCGTCTTCTTCCGGACAGAGAGAATTCGTGGAAGCCCTGGCGCGCGCCGCCGTGGCGTTCGGCTGCGACGGCCTGTTCCTGGAGGTCCATCCGGACCCGGACAACGCCCCGTGCGACGGGCCGAACATGATAGATTTCGGCACGCTGGACGCCCTGCTGGGGCAGGTGAAGGCAATCGGCGACAGCCTTAAAGCTGCAGTTTGAAAGAGAGCGGGTAAATGGATATATTGAAAAGGGCCAGACAGGTTTTTGACATAGAGGCGAAAGCGGTCCAGGAATTGAAGAGCGGGCTGGGCGCGGATTTCCGCCGCGCGGTGAAAATAATAATGTCCTGTAAAGGCAGGGTTGTGGTGACCGGGATGGGGAAGGCCGGCATCATCGGCCAGAAATTCTCCGCTACGCTTGCCTCTACCGGGACACCAAGCCTTTTCCTGCATTCGGCGGAGGCCATCCACGGCGACCTCGGGAGGGTCACCCGCGAGGACTCGGTGGTTATCCTTTCCAACAGCGGAGAGACGGACGAAGTCAAGAGACTGCTGCCTTTGCTCAAGAAGATGGGGGCGAAGGTCGTCGCGGTAACCGGCAACGCCTCTTCTTCTCTGGCGAAATACAGCGACGCCGTGTTGAACACCTGCGTTAAGAAGGAGGCCTGCCCTCTGGGACTGGCGCCGACTTCTTCCACCACGGCGATGCTGGCTATGTGCGACGCGCTTGCGGTTTGCCTTGTGGAACTGCGCGGTTTCAAGGAGCAGGATTTCGCTTTTTACCATCCGGGCGGGGCTTTGGGAAAAAGATTGCTGCTTAAAGTGGAAGATATAATGCGCAAGGGCCCGGCCAATCCCGTGGTGGAGGAGGGCACTAAAATCTCGGCGGTGCTTTTAAAGATAACGCACGCGCGCGCCGGCAGCGCTTCGGTCGTGGACGCCAAAGGCAGGTTAAGCGGGATATTCACCGACGGCGATCTGCGCCGCAATCTGGAGTCCGGGAAATCGATCACCGGTCTGCCGGTCAGAGAAGTGATGACGCGCAATCCGGTGAGGGTAAGAGCGCAGATGCTGGCGGCGGAGGCGGTACGTCTGCTGCAGGAGAAAAAAATAGACGAATTGCCGGTAGTGGACGAAAAGTCCAGGCCGGTCGGACTGCTCGACGTGCAGGATTTATTGAAAGCCGGACTGATATGACGGAAACCAGCGGTATGGTCCCTTTGCAAGTGAAAGAGAAGGCCGGCAGGGTCGGGCTTCTGCTGCTGGATGTCGACGGCGTGCTTACCGACGGCAGGATCATCTACGATTCCAGGGGCCGCGATTCCAAGTTTTTCGACGTGCACGACGGGATGGGAGTCTATCTGTTGAAAAGGGCCGACATACCGACCGTGCTTATAACCGCCAAAGGTTCGAGAGCGATCAAGCCGCGCGCCAGGGATATGCGTGCGGATGCGGTATATGCGGACGTTTCTCCCAAAAGTTCGGTTCTGGAAAAGATCCTTTCCAGGTACGGGCGCAGCGCGGATGAGGTCTGTTTTGTCGGAGACGACCTGGTTGACCTTTGCATGATGAGAAGAGTGGGGCTGCCCGTGGCCGTGGCCAACGCCTGCGAGGAGATAAAACGCGCCGCCGCATACGTCACCTCGCGTTACGGCGGCAGGGGGGCTGTGCGCGAGGTGGCGGAAATTATATTGAAGGCGCGCGGCCGGTGGGACGAGCTCGTCGGGAAATATTATGATATATAGAGGCGCATTCACGGCGTTCATAATGCTGCTGCTTTTTGCGCAAGCAGCGGCGCAGGAGACGCCTAAGGCCGAGAAGCAGGATGCCCCTCAGCAGATAAACGATTTCTCCATATCCGGTTACGGCGAAAAAGGCAGAAAATCATGGGATGTCTCCGGCAAAAGCGCGGATATCCTCGAGGACAAGATTAATCTTAAGGAAGTGAAAGGCAACCTTTACGGCGAAGATGACGACGTCAGCCTGACCGCAGACAAAGGGGTTTTTCACCGGGAGGCTGGAGTGGTGCATCTGGAAAAGAACGTTTTCATTACCACCGCTTCCGGGGTCAAGTTGACTACCGATTCCCTCGATTGGGACAGAAAGAGCCAACTGGTCGACACGCCGGATGAGGTAAACATCGAGCGGCAGAATATGATCGCCAACGCCCTGGGGGCAACCGGAAGGCCCGCCCTGAACCAGGTGACCCTAAAGAAAAACATCAAGGCGGAGATAACTCCGGACAAACCGGACGCCGCGGAAGAGGACAGGGAGAAGGTGATCGTTACCTGCGACGGGCCGGTGGATATAGATTACGCTAAGAACGTCGCCGTATTCAGGAACAACGTGAAGATCGACAGACCGGACGCGCAGGTCTACAGCGACGAGATGACGGTGTATTTCTCCCGCAAGGCGGATGCGGTGAAAAGCGGGAAGGACATGAACGGCAGCCTGGAACGGATAGTAGCCAGGGGCAACGTCAAGGTAGTCAGAGGGGAAAATATTTCTTACAGCGACGAAGCGGTGTATAACGCCTTCGACGGCCGCATAGTCCTGACCGGCAAACCAAAATTGATCATCAATTCCCCGGAGGAGATGAATGCATCTTCTGGAAACTAAGGACCTTTGCAAGAGTTACGACGGCAGGGAAGTCGTCAAAGGGGTCAACATTCTGGTGAAAAGAGGTGAGATTGTCGGCCTGCTCGGGCCAAACGGCGCGGGCAAGACCACCACTTTTTACATGATCGTGGGGATCATCCCGCCCAATCGCGGGGAAATAATCTTCGACAACCAGGATATAACCGGGTTGAGCATCCACGAGAGGGCGCGTTTCGGCATCGGGTATCTCGCTCAGGAGGCTTCGATATTCAGGAAGCTTACCGTGGAAGAGAACATCATGGCGATACTGGAAACCCTGCCGATAAGCCGTCAGGAACGCGAGAGGCGCCTGAGGGAGCTGTTGAATGAGTTGAACATATCCCATTTGGCAAAGAGCAAGGCCTTCACTCTTTCCGGGGGGGAAAGGCGCCGGCTGGAGATCACGCGCGCTCTCGTCACCAATCCGTCTTTCATCCTGCTGGACGAGCCGTTCTCCGGCATAGATCCGATAGTAGTAAGCGAGGCGCAGGGGATAATCAGGGACCTGCGCAATCGCGGACTGGGCATATTGCTGACCGACCACAACGTCAGAGAAACCCTTTCCATAACCGACAGGGCCTATCTTATCGCCGACGGCAATATACTTATTTCCGGCACCGCCGCCGACCTGATAAACAACTCCAAGGCCAGAGAGATATACCTGGGAGAAAAATTCAGCATGTAGGAACGCGTATCAACTCAAGGAAGTATTAACCTGCACAGGTTCAAGAAAGGCATGTATCATGAAAACGGAAACAAAGAAAGTTGATGGAACGATTAGAGAATTGAGGGTGGAAGTCTCGGGCGATGTCGTGAAGAATAAGTTCGACGGCGCATTCAAACAGATAGGCGCGCAGGCCAAATATCCCGGTTTCCGTGCCGGACACGTGCCGCGCGATATCCTGGAGAAGAAATTCTACGAGGCCGCGCACGATCTGGTTTTGAAAGAACTCCTGCCGGAGATTTATAATAAAGCGCTGGAACAGGAAAAACTTGACGTGGTAGCCCTGCCGGAGATATCCGAAGTGAAACTGGATCAGACGGCACTTTCTTTCAAGGCCAAGGTCCACGTCAGCCCCGAGATTAAACTCGGAGAATACAAGGGGATTAAGCTTTCCTACAGGCGGATAAAGGTCGATCCCGCCGAGATAGACAGGAACCTTGAGACCGTCAAGGAAACACGCAAGGCCGGGGACTTGGACGATTCTTTCGCGCGGGGCCTCGGTTACCCTGACCTCGTTGAACTTAAAAAGGCATTCGAGCGCCAGATCGCCCTTCGCAGCGACAATATTCAGCGACAGGCGCTGGAGGATACCCTGATCGAGGCGTTGTGCGGCAAGCTCGATTTTAAACTGCCCCAGCCGCTCGTCGACCGCCAGCTCAACGATATGCTGCGGCAGGCCAAGATGGACATGGCGATGAAAGGCGTGCCGGCCGATAAACTTGAGGAACAGGAAACGGAGTTGAAAAAGAAACTGGAACCGCGGGCCAGGGCGCAGGTGAAGACCTATCTCGCGCTTTCGGAGATCGCCAGGCGGGAAGAAATAGCGGATGATGAACATCTGCCGCGTAATGTCATCGAATTCCTTTTCAGGAACGCGGCGTGGGAGATAAAGGATTAACCGGAACTCTTAACTGCCGTGCCGGTTCTTCCGGTGCGTTTCAAGGAGGTGCGTTGATGACAGAGAAAATGCAGACACTTGTCCCGATGGTCATAGAACAGACGGCGCGCGGTTACGAGCGGGCCTATGATATATATTCGCGGCTGTTGAAAGACAGAATAATCTTCATCGGCACGCCGATAGACGATAACATAGCCAATCTGGTTATCGCGCAGATGCTTTTTCTGCAGATGGAGGACGCCGCTAAAGACATCAATATCTATATCAATTCTCCCGGAGGGGCTGTGACCGCCGGGCTGGCGATTTATGATACCATGCAGTTCATGAAATGCGCCGTTGCCACTTACTGTATCGGGCAGGCGGCGAGTATGGGCGCCATCCTGCTCGGAGCCGGGACAAAAGGCAAACGGTTCGTCCTTCCCAATTCCCGCATTATGATACACCAGCCGTGGGGGGGGGTGCAGGGAGTGGCCGAGGATATCTCCATCCATGCCAGAGAGATACTGAAACTGCGGGACAAGATCAACGGCATACTTTCCAAGCACACCGGGCAGAACATGGAAAGGATACAGAAGGACACCGACAGGGATTTCTTTATGTCGGCGGAAGAAGCCAAAGAATACGGTTTAATAGACGAGGTTATAATCAGCAAAAAATAGCGTTTTCAGCTCCGGGAGGTCGTTAAAATGAGAAAGAATTATCTGTTGACGCCGGGTCCCACGCCGCTGCCGCCGGAGGTTTGTTCGGCGCAGGCGAGGCCGATAATACACCACCGCACGCCGCAGTTCCAGGCCGAGTTGAAAGAGGCGTTCGCCGGGTTGAAGTATATTTTTCAGACGGAGAGGGATGTTTTTATTATTTCTTCTTCCGGCACCGGCGCTATGGAGACCGCCGTGGTCAATCTTTTGTCGCCCGGCGAAACTGCGCTTGTGATCGAAGGCGGCAAATTCGGGCAGAGATGGAGCGAGGTCTGCAGGGCCCACGGCATTTCCGTGAAGACACTGGAAGTCGAGTGGGGGAAGGCGGCCGATCCCAAGGCAGTGGCCGCGGCCCTCAAGGCCGATCCTTTCATCAAGGCGGTTTTCGCCACCCTCTGCGAGACATCCACCGGCGTGACCTTCGACATCCGCGGTCTCGGCGAAGCGGTAAGCGCTTTCCCGGCGGTGCTGGCGGTGGACGCCGTCAGCGGTCTGGGGGCGATAGAACTAAAGACCGACGAATGGGGAGTGGACGTCTGCGTTTCCGGTTCCCAGAAGGGATTGATGCTGCCTCCGGGATTGGGATTCATCTCTGTGAGCGCCAAGGCCTGGAAGATGGTGGAGGCGTCCAAGTCCCCGCGTTATTACTGGGACCTGCGCAGGGCGAAGAAGGCCATAGACAAGACCGATACCGCTTTCACTCCGGCGATATCCCTGGTGATAGCGCTTAACGAGAGCCTGAGGATGATGAAAGAGGACGGCCTGGAGAGGATATTCGCCAGGCACCACCGGATGGCGGAGGCGGTGCGCGCGGCGGTGAAAGCCCTGGGTCTTTCTCTATTCGCGCCTTCCGCGGCCTCGGACGTGGTTACGTCGATATACGTTCCGTCCGGCATAGACGGGGAGAAACTGGTCAAGACCATGCGCGATACCTACGGCGTAACCATAGCCGGAGGTCAGGACGAGATGAAAGGCAAGCTTATCCGGATAGCGCATATGGGTTATATAGAGGAGTTCGACATAATAGTGGGTATTTCCTGTTTGGAAAAAGTCTTGAACAAGATGGGATATAAGTTCATTTTGGGCAGCGGCGTGAAAGCCGCCCAGGAAGTATTCTTGCAGGATTGAAAAGCGGAGGTGAGTGATGGCGAAGGTACTGGTCAGCGATCCCCTTTCCGAGGAGGGGCTTAAAATATTGCAGGAGAACGACGGTCTGCAGGTGGACGTCAGGACCGATCTGACCCCTGAGCAGCTTAAGGGCGTTATCGGGGATTACGACGCCCTGGTGGTGCGCAGCGCCACCAAGGTCACGCGCGACGTAATATCGGCGGCGGCCAGACTTAAAGTAATCGGCAGGGCGGGCGTGGGGCTGGACAACGTCGACCTCGAGGCCGCCACGCAAAAAGGTATCATCGTGATGAATACCCCGGCCGGCAACACAATGTCCACTGCCGAGCACACGGTGAGTATGATCCTTTCGCTGGCCAGGAACATCCCGCAGGCCAGCGCCTCGGTCAAGAGAGGCGAGTGGAAGCGTTCCAAATTCACGGGAGTCGAGCTTTACGGAAAGACGCTCGGCATCGTGGGACTAGGCAGGATCGGCACCGAGGTGGCCAAGCGCGCTTTTTCTTTCGGCATGCGGATCCTGGCTTTCGACCCTTTCCTCTCCCGGCAGGTGGCCGAAGAACTGGGAATAGAGATAGTGGAGCTGAAAGAACTTTTCAAGCGCTCGGATTTCATAACTATACATACCCCGCTTACCGCGGATACCAGGCATCTTATATCGACGGAACAATTCGCGTTGATGAAGAAAGGCGTGCGGCTGGTAAATTGCGCTCGCGGAGGAATCGTGGACGAGGCGGCCCTGGCCGCGGCGGTGAAAGAAGGGAAGGTCGCCGGAGCGGCCATGGATGTCTTTGAAAAAGAACCGGTCTCTCCCGATAACGAACTGCTCAAGCTTGACGGGGTCATCACTACTCCTCATCTCGGCGCTTCTACAGAGGAGGCGCAGGTGAACGTCTCTATCGAGGTCGCCGAAATAGTGCGGGACGCACTGCTCGGCCGCGGCATACGCAACGCGGCTAATTATCCTTCCCTGGAGAGCGAGGTCTATAAGGTGCTGGAGCCTTACACAGTGCTGGCGGAGCGGCTCGGTATATTCGCCGGACAGCTGGCCGAGGGAAGGTTCCACGAAATTAAGATCACCTACGTCGGAGACATCATCAAATACAACCTGACGCCTTTGACCATGGCGATCGCCAAAGGGCTGCTTTCCCCGATATTGAAGGAAACGGTCAATTTCATCAACGCCACTTCACTGGCCAAGGAACGCGGCATCAATATTACCGAGACAAAATCGCCTAAAGAGGAGGAATTCGTCACTCTCGTGCAGTTGGAGATCAATACGGACAAGGAATCGCGCAGGATAGCCGGCACTTTGTCCGCCAACAAGCAGCCGCGCATAGTCAAGATCGACGATTATTACGTGGAATCTTCTCCGGTCGGCGAAATGCTTTTCATCCGCAACCGCGACGTGCCCGGTATAATCGGCGGGCTGGGGTCGCTGATGGGGCAATATAATATCAACATCGCGGCCATGAGTTTCGGCCGGCAGATCGCCGGAGGCACGGCCCTTTCCGTGCTGAATGTGGACAGCGTCCTCACCCCGGAGGTGCTGGAGAAGGTCAGGAAGATAGAGAATGTTCTTTACGCGAAAGTGATAAAGATATGAAATATGTCTCCGGCGTTTTGAAAAGGACAGTCCCGTTGATACTCGCCTGCCAGGCGCTGTTTCTTGTTTCCTGTTCTTCTTCCGCGGCGGAGATCACCATGGCCTGCACGGGGGATACCCACGCCATGCTTTATCCCTGTAATTGTCCCAGGGAACCGGACGGCGGGATCGTTAGGCGCGTGGCTCTGGTAAAGAGCTTGCGCGGACGCAGCAGGAATTTTCTGCTGGTTGACTCCGGCGGTTTCTTCGGCGGCGGGCAGTCGGATTCCTACAGCCAGAACAGCGAGATGGACAAACGCCGGACGCTTTTCTATCTGCGCGGAATGCAGATGGCCGGTTACGATGCGGTTGCCGTCGGTTTCGACGAGTTCAATTTCGGGCTCGACTTTCTGGAGCGGAACGTCAAGGCATACGGACTGCCGGCGGTTTCCGCCAATATCAAGGCGGCTTTTCTCAAGAGATTCATCATAAAAGAAGTCGCCGGAATGAAGATAGGGATCACTTCCATAGTCGCTCCCTCGGTTTCCATGAAAGCGGCCGGCCTGGAGGTGGAAGATCCGATCTCCGCGCTGAAAAAGGCCGCCGCCGAGATGAAGGATTTGAAAGTGGATTGCCTGGTTCTGCTCAGCGGGTTGAACGAACAGGACAGCAGGCTGGCGGTAACAGAGATCCCGGAAATAAAAGTGGTGGTCCTCTCCAAGAGCGGCGGGGAAGAGAGTCAGCAGGAATACGGCGGGGCGCTTTTTCTTAAACCTTCCTGGCAAGGCAGGCACCTTGTGAAAGCGGGATTAACGTTCGAGAAAGGCGTCCTGACAAGCAAGCGCACGGAAAGCATCAGGTTGTCCTCCGGGATACCCGGGGACAAACAGGCGTTGTCCGAATTGCCGGCCTGCTTCGCGGACTTCAACTGCAGAAAGGACGGTGTGACCGGCGCCTGCTTGAACCCGGGAGAGAAATCCGCCTCGTGCTCTTTCCGTAAGCAGCCGAAAGTCGCCCTTACCGTGCTGACTCTGAAGGACTGCCTGGGCTGCGATACTGACGCAAAGATCGCTTATCTGAAAGGGCAGTTCGGCGGCCTGGACGTTTCCTATATTTATTACCCCGGCTCGAAGGCCGCGGCTCTCGTCAAAAAGCTGGGACTCATTACTCTGCCGGTTTATCTCTTCGGCCCGGGGGTGGAAAAAGAGACGGCTTTTACGGGGATAAAAGACAACTTGGAGTTTAAGGAGGGATATTACGTGCTTTCTCCGGCGGTCGGCGGCATCGCTTTCTTTCTGGACAGGCCGCACGCAGCCGGCAGGCTGGACGTTTTTATGGGATTGTTCGAGCCGAAATCCTCCGCGGTGATAGAGAGTTTGCGGGGAATAAAACCGGAATTGCATTTTCTGGTTAGCGATAACGGAGGCAAACTGGAGGCGCAGCGGGGCATTGCGGAGATCCAGGAATATTTGAGGGCCGTCTGCGTGAAGAAATACGCCCCCGGTTCGTTTTGGGATTATATCTCTTGCCGCTCTCGCGACATAAACAGTTCATGGTGGGAGGATTGTCTGCCTGCCGGGACGGACGCAGCGAAGATAAAGGCCTGCGCTAAATGCCGCGAGGGAGAAGATTTGTTGAGAGAGAACATAGGGCTGAACAAGGAACTGGGAGTTATGGCCGGGCCGACTTTTCTCGTTAATAATACCGAGATATTCGGCGTTCGCGGAGTATTCCCTCAAGAAGACCTGAAGAAGCTGCTTGGGCAGGGCCCGCGGCGGTGATAACAGGGGCATAGGAGAAATGGAATGAACAAACCGACTATTTACTTGATCGATGTTACCAACAGGGACGGCGTGCAGACCTCGCGCATCTGTCTTTCCAAGCTCGAAAAAACCATGATAAACATCTACCTGAACGAAATGGGCGTTTTCCAGTCGGAGTTCGGGTTTCCGGTGACCAGGCATGAGACCAATTATCTTAACGCTAATCTCGAACTGGCGCAGCGCGGCGCCCTTCCCAGGATCAGGCTGGGCGGCTGGATCAGGGCCACAAAGGGGGATGTCGGGACTGCCTTCAGGATGGTGCCGGGCCTAAAACATCTTAACTTATCGATGTCCACTTCCGACCAGATGATCACGCATAAATTCCAGGGCAAACTTGATCACGGGTCCGTGATCAGCGAGATGACGGAAGCGGTCAGGGACGCCATATCGCGCGGCGCCGAAAGCGTGGGGGTGAACGCCGAGGATGCCTCCCGCACCAGGATAGAATACCTCATCGAGTTCGCAGCCGCGGCAAAGGCCGCCGGAGCCCAAAGGATCAGATATTGCGACACGCTCGGCTGCGAAACGCCTTTCAGCATTTACGAGAGGATAGCGAAACTGGCGGAAGCGGTTAAGATGCCGGTCGAAGTGCACTGCCATAATGATTTGGGCATGGTGGTGGCCAACTCCGTGGCCGGCGCAAAGGCGGCGATCGATTGCGGACATGATGCATACATCAATACCTGCGTAAACGGTATGGGGGAACGCGCCGGCAATGCCGATCTGGTCTCCGTGATCCTGGCTGTCAAATACGGCAGCGGCATGCAGGATTACAGGTTGGATCCCGGCCTGCATTTGAAGACAGCCTGGAAGATATGCAAATACGCTTCCTACGCCTTCGGGGTCTCCATACCGATCAACCAGCCGGGCATCGGCGCCAACGCCTTCGCGCACGAGTCGGGGATACACGCGGATGGGGCGCTCAAGGACAGGCGTAATTACGAGCTTTACGAATATGAAGAGCTCGGCAGGGGGGAACCCGAGATAATCGAGACCGGCCGCAAGATCACCGCCGGGGAATACTCCGGCATCAAAGGGTTCCGGAACGTCTATGAGAAACTGGAAGTGGCTTTTCAGAATGACGAAGAAGCCACGCGCATACTCGAGCTCGTGCGTTACGCCAACGTGCATAATCAGAAACCCCTGGTGGACGACGAGCTGAGTTTCATCGCCAAATATCCTGAAATAGCCAGGAAGATATTTACAATGCAGCCTTAAGTTCCCCGCGGACTTGGTCCGGGTGGAAGGGAGAAGTCATGAATACTGTTTTGGTCGGGACGCAATGGGGTGACGAAGGCAAAGGCAAGATCATAGATATCCTTTCACAGGATGCCGATTACATAGCGCGTTATCAGGGAGGTAACAACGCCGGGCATACCGTGATAGTGGCGGGCAAAGAGCATATCTTTCACCTGCTTCCTTCCGGCATACTGCACAGCGGCAAGATCTGCTGCATAGGCAACGGCGTGGTGGTGGACCCTTCGGTTCTGCTGGAGGAGATGAACAATCTTTCCGGTACCGGCATAGAAATAAAAGGCAGGCTGAAGATATCGCATCTCGCGCACGTGATCATGCCTTACCACAAGATACTGGACAAGCTGCGGGAGAATAAAAGAGAGCACAAGATAGGCACGACCGGCCGCGGGATAGGGCCCTGTTACGCGGACAAGATCGCGCGCTGCGGCATTCGCATGGCCGATCTGCTTGACCGCAGGGTATTAAAAGAAAAACTGGCCGATAATCTCAAAGAAAAAAACGAGATTTTCCGGAAAGTCTACGGGCACGAGGGTTTCGACCTCGAGAAAATATACCGCTCCTACCTGAAGTTCGGCGGCGCCGCCGCCCCGTACATCTGCAATGTCGCGCGTCTTCTGAACGATGCGGCCTCCGCCGGCAAGGACATCCTTTTCGAAGGAGCCCAGGGGACTTTCCTGGATATAGATTTCGGCACTTATCCTTTCGTCACTTCGTCGTCGGCCACTTCCGGCGGCGCCTGCACCGGCACAGGAGTGCCTCCGGTGATGATCGATAAGGTCGTCGGGGTGGCCAAGGCTTACGCCACGCGCGTGGGAGAGGGCCCGTTTCCGACGGAGCTTAAACGGAGTTTCGGGGAATTTCTCAGGAAGAAAGGAAACGAATTCGGGGCTACCACCGGGAGACCGCGCAGGTGCGGTTGGCTGGATATGGTGATGGTCAAAGAGTCGATCTCGCTCAACGGCATCTCCGAGCTCGGCATAATGAAACTGGATGTCCTGGACGGGCTGAAAGAGATAAAGGTCTGCACGGGTTATAAATACAAAGGACGCGTTTTCCGCGATTTCCCGTATGACCTCAAGGTCATAGAGAACGTCGTTCCGCTATATAAGGTGATGCGCGGATGGGATACCGGCGTCAGCGGCTCCAGGGAATATTCGGCCCTGCCGGCCCGCGCCAAGGATTATCTCGCCTTTCTTAAGGACACCCTTAAGGTTAAGATATCCATGGTCTCCGTCGGGTCTTCACGGGAGCAGACCATATTCCTTTGACGGTTTAAAAAGCTTGACTGGCACAAGAGGTTATGTTATATTGAAATCCATTCCTACAAGGAGGGGAAAAATGTCTTCCAAATATTTATTTGCGGCAGTCGCGGCATTGTTGACGGTGTCTTTGTTTTCCGGGTGCACTTTTATTTTTCAAAAAGGCAGGCGTTCCGATGCGCAAAAGATAGAACAGCTGGCGCAGCAGATCGACGAACTGGGACAGGCGAAGAAACTGCTGGAAGACAGGCTTAGCCAGGAGATACAGGATAAGCAGGTCAAGCTGGAGAGGATGGGAAAGGGGCTGGTTATAACTTTCGTCGCCGATGTTCTCTTCGACTCCGGAAAAGCAGCGATCAAACCGGAGGCCTCGGTGAGCCTCGACAAGGTGGCCCGCGTCTTGCAGGAGAACGTGCCTGATCTGAACGTGGGAATAGAAGGACACACCGACAACATTCCCATAAAGGTCTCGGGGTGGAAGTCCAACTGGGAACTCTCATCCGCGCGCGCGCTTAGCGTGCTGCATTATCTTATCGGAGAAAAAGGCATTTCTCCGGAACGTTTATCGGCCATAGGCTACGGTGAATACCGCCCGGTCGCGTCCAACGACAGCAAAAAAGGGAGACAACAGAATAGAAGGGTGGAAATAGTCATCCTGCCCAAGATGAGCAAGGTCGCCGATGACGCCGCCGGAACTCCCGAACCGGCCCAAGAGGCTGCCGAAGAGACGGCTGAGAATCTGAAGTAGAGCCCGGACGCCGTTACACTTCAAGAGCCGGCGTCGCCCCCGGGGAAAATTCCTTCTTAAGCCGAGGCAGTTTGCCGCACGGGTAAATTTCCGAGCAAGAATAAACCACGAGTATCGTATTTTTTAACCCGCGTTCTTTGCGGAACCGGGTTTCTAACATGGAAGAAAGCCTGAAAACCCGGATAATTTTCATACTGGCGGTGTTGTCGCTGATATGCCTGATCGGCATGATCGGTTCCTGCTCCAGCGCGTTCAGGAAAGGGGCGGAATACAACGGGGAGGTGCGCCTGCGCCTTGACAAGGAAGAAGAACTTCTTAAAGTGAAGAGGGAAAAGACGGCCTGTATGGTGGAAGCGGACAGGCTCAGAAAGGCCCTTGATGAAGAGAAGGAGCTTTCCAGGTCGTTGAAGAACGAACTGCTGCAGGAGAAGCTCGTCAACCAGAATCTTAAAGAGGAAATGCAGAAGGTCGCCAGGCTCAATGAAAGGCTTGAGAACGAACTTAAAGAGGCGGCTGCCGGGAACAAGACCCGTAGATAGCGCGTGAGAGATGGAAATAAAACCGCAGTAAGATTATCGATAAGGGGATTATTCAATCCCCTTTTTGTTTGAAGGGAGGGTTTTATGGCTATTCTGCGTAAGATCAAGAGCGGGGTAAAAAAGATTATTTCCGGGAGCAGAAGAAGCGTCACGGCCAAGCGCGCCGTTTCTTCTTCCGCGGGCAAGAAGAACGCGCAGAAGAAAACGAAGCCGACGGCGGACAGGACTGCGAAAAGAGCGGTGCTCAAACAGCCGGAGCAGGCGGCTGAAAAAGAATTCCTGGGAATCAGCGAAACGGCTGTCGGCAGGATGAAATTCTCCACCCCTGAAGCCGTGCGTTCCGCCTCGCGTTCCATGCCCACGGAACTGCCAGCGGCCTACGGCAGGGACAGGCTGGTGATCCACCCCAGGGATCCGTACTGGATATTTTCCTATTGGGAGGTTACGCCCGGCACTTACGACACTTTACGCGGCCGCCTGGGCGACGATTTTTACAAGGCCAAGAAAGTGCTGAGGATTTACGACGTCAGCAACATAGTCTTCAACAGCCATAACGCCCATAAATATTTCGACATAGAGGTCGGCCCCGACGCGCTGAACTGGTATATCCACGTTCAGGAAGCCGGCCGTTCCTGGTGCGTCGACCTCGGCCTGAGGCTTCCCAACGGAGAGTTCATTACCGTCCTGCGTTCCAACGTGATCAGCACCCCGCTCGACGGCCCCTCCTGGATAACCGACGAGGAATGGATGGTACCGGAGGAACTCTTCGCCAGGCTTTACGGCATGGGTTTCGGTTTCGGGCAGAGTTCTCCGGTCGGCAAGACCTGGCAGGAACGGATCAGACGCGAACTCTTTTCGGGTATCCTTTCTTCACCGGGGCTTTCTTCTTCCGGCAGTCCGGTCAAGGTGCCGCAGAGAGGGAAGAAAAGGAAATTCTGGATGGTGGTCAACACCGAGTTGATACTTTACGGAGCCACCGAACCGGACGCCAAGGTCACAGTGCAGGGAGTGCCGGTAAAGTTGAGGCCGGACGGTACTTTTTCCCTGCGTTTTTCTCTTCCGGACGGCACGCAGGTGCTTCCTGTCCGCGGGGTCTCCGCCGACGGTGAGGAGGAGAGGACCATCACGCCGGTAGTATCAAGGGAGACCAAGTAAACCTCAGCCTGAAGCAAGTATTCCTTCCGCAGGGCACGAAGCGCTTTATGCATTATTTCTCCGTTTTAGATGCGGCCGGGATTTCCCGGAGAGGCAGTCCTTCCGCATGGACGGCCGGAAAGTCTTAACCGGATTCAACTTTGAGCGTAAAAGGGGGGGTAAATGAGCAAGGGGTATTTGTGTCTGGTACTGCACAGTCATCTGCCGTTTGTAAGGCACCCGGAGCATGAGGATTTTCTGGAAGAGGATTGGCTTTACGAGGCCATCACCGAGACTTACATCCCCCTGATTTGGATGATGGACGGACTGCTGCGGGACAAGGTGGATTTCCGCCTGACCATGTCCCTTACGCCGACACTTACGGCGATGCTGCAGGACAGGCTTCTGCAGGACAGGTATATAAAGCATATCAGCGGCCTTATAGAGCTCTCGCACAAGGAAGTGGAGAGGACCCGCTGGGAGCCGCAATTTCAGAAACTGGCTATAATGTATCTGAATACCTTTTGCCGGGCCCGGGACACTTTCGAGTATTATCACCGCGACCTGGTCAACGCCTTCCGCAATTTCCAGAACGCCGGAAAACTCGAGATCATAACCTGCGGGGCCACCCATGGGTTCTTCCCGATGATGGACGTGGTCAAGCAGTCCGTGAAGGCCCAGGTGAAAGTGGCCGTCGCCAGCTACGAGAAGGCGTTCGGCTGCAAACCGCGCGGCATCTGGCTGCCCGAGTGCGGTTATAACCCGAACGACGACGAAATACTGCGCGAGGCCGGAATACGTTATTTCTTCACCGACGCGCACGGGGTGCTGCACGGGACGCCGCGTCCCAAGTACGGGGTATTCGCGCCGGTTTATTGTAAGTCCGGCGTCGCCTGTTTCGGAAGGGACCTGGAGTCGTCCAAGCAGGTCTGGTCGTCAATAGAAGGATATCCGGGGGATTATTATTACCGGGAGTTTTACCGTGACATCGGGTTCGACCTCGATTACGATTATATAAAGGATTACATACATCCCGACGGCATAAGGATCAACACCGGCATAAAGTATTACCGTATCACCGGCAGTTCCGATAAGCAGCCTTACGAACCGGATATGGCGCGGGAAAAGGCCGCGGAGCACGCGGGGAATTTTATGTTCAACCGCCAGCAGCAAGCCGAATACCTGCACGGGATCATGCACAAGAAACCCCTGATAGTATCGCCTTACGACGCGGAGCTTTACGGGCACTGGTGGTATGAGGGGCCGATGTGGCTGGATTTCCTGATGCGCAAAGTGTATCACGATCAAAAAAGCATACGCATGATAACCCCTTCCGAATACCTCAACGAGAACCCGCGCAACCAGGTAGTTACTCCTTCCATGTCGAGCTGGGGATGGAAAGGTTACAGCGAGATGTGGGTACAGGGCTGCAACGACTGGATATACCGCCACCTGCACGCCGCCTCAGACCAGATGACCGAGCTTTCTTCCCGGCATCCCGATTCCCACGGCATAAAACGCCGCGCCCTCAATCAGGCCTTGCGCGAGCTGTTGCTGGCGCAGAGCTCCGACTGGGCGTTCATAATGGGGACGGGGACGCACGTTCCGTATGCCGTGAAACGCACCAAGGAACATCTGCTGCGTTTCGGACGTCTATACGAGGAGATCAAATCCAATAACATAGACGAGCAGTGGCTTGCCGAGATCGAGCAGGCGGATAATATCTTCCCGGAAATAGATTACCGGGTACATGCCTGAAGCGGCAGGGAACCGATATGGACAAGATACCTGCGCATGTCGCGATAATAATGGACGGCAACGGCCGCTGGGCAGGCGAACGCGGGTTGGCGCGCAGTCACGGCCACCGCCAGGGTGTTAAAAGGGTGGACGAAATTATTAACGCCGCTTCGCGCATGGGGGTTAAAGTGCTCACCCTGTTCGCTTTTTCCACGGAGAACTGGTCCAGACCGAAGCAGGAAGTCGGTATGCTAATGAGGTTGTTATACAATTTCCTGACAGGCAGGGCCGAGAAACTGCAGAACCGCAACATCAGGTTTCGCATGATAGGCAGAAAAGAAAACTTGCCGAGGTATCTTTCCGACAAACTCGAGAACTTTCAGGCTAAGACAGCAGGCAATACCGGGATGACCGTTGTTCTGGCTTTCAACTACGGCGGCAGGCAGGAGATTATGGATGCGGCCGGTAAATACGCGCTGGATGTTCTGAAAAACGGCGCCGTCTCTTCCGGTCTGGATGAGGAAAGATTCGGCGGGTATCTTTATACGTCCGGTATCCCGGATCCGGACCTGCTTATCCGCACCAGCGGTGAGATGCGTTTGAGTAATTTTATGCTCTGGCAGCTTTCTTACTGCGAACTGTATTTCACGGAAACCTTCTGGCCGGATTTCGGGGCTAAAGAGTTTGAGAAGGCTCTTAAAAACTACGCGCGCCGGAAGCGCAGATTCGGCAGTCTTTAAGGAGACGGGGATATAATGCTTGCATTACATAGGGATAATACGCTGAAGAAAAGGATATTCAGTTCTTTAGTGCTGATTGCCGGTACCGCCGCGGCCGCGGCGGTGGACTGGGTCTGCGGACTCGCCGTGACTTTTATCGTTGCCGCCGCCCTGCGGGAGTTCTTCGGCATGCTGGAAAAGAAGGGATTGAAGATATACAAGCGTTTCGGCATACTGGTGGGGGCGGTGATCCCGTTTTCGATAATGCTGCGTTTCGAGCTGACGCGGGGGTGGGAGTTGTTTTTCCTGGCTGCCGGACTGCTAACCCTGATAATACTGCAGTTCAGCCGCAGGGACAATTCGGGGGCGATTGTTGATATCTCCGTGACCATTTTCGGCATAATATACATCGCCTGGTTCCTGAGCTTTCTGATAAAGATACGGTACATGGAGGGAGGACTGGGGCTCATCGTTGTGCTTCTGTTGATCGCTAAAGGAGGGGACATCGGTGCGTACCTGATCGGGAGGCGTTTCGGCAGGACCCCGCTTCTTCCCCGCATCAGCCCGCGCAAGTCGGTGGAAGGAGCGGCGGGCGGCTTGCTCTTCAGCGCGGCCGCCGGGACGGTCAGCGGCATACTGTTGAAGCTCCCCATGACGCTTCCGCACCTTTTGTTCATCGGCATCAGCCTGGGGATACTGGCTCAGCTGGGCGACCTTTCCGAATCCCTCGTAAAACGCGACTGCCAGGTCAAAGACTCCGGAAATTTCTTCCCGGGTATGGGAGGCATACTGGACGTCGTTGACAGTTTGATATTTACCGCTCCGGTTTTCTATTTTTATCTGACGTTCAACACATACCGCTGATTTTATGAAACGGATTTTCGTCCTGGGGTCTACCGGTTCCATCGGAACGGCGGCTCTCGATGTAATCGGGAAACGTCCCGATGAATTCCGTCTCGTTGGTCTTGGGGCGAATTCGAGCGTGGGTCTTCTGGCGCGCCAGTCCGGAGTCTTTAGACCGCCTGCGGTCTGGATAGGAGACAAGGCGGCGGCCGGACGTTTTGTCTGCGGGAACGCCGCGGGCGGGAAAGGCGTTTTCGCGGGGCCCGAAAGTTTCCCCGCGGCGCTCGAGAAGAGCAGGGCGGATATTGTGCTGGTCGCCGTCAGCGGGGCCGCGGCCTTAATGCCTTTAATGGAAATCCTGAAGCGTGGCATAGATGTCGCACTGGCAAATAAAGAGGCCCTGGTGATGGCCGGCGGACGCGTAATGAAGCTCGGCGCGAAGAACAGGGCCCGTATCCTTCCGGTTGACAGCGAACAATCCGCGATATGGCAGTGTCTCTCATGTAGTTCCTCCCGCGGTTTCGAGAGAATATACCTGACGGCGTCCGGCGGCCCTTTGCGCGGCATGAGCGTCTCGGATTTGCGCCGCGCCGGGCTTAGAGAGGTACTGCGTCACCCGCGCTGGAAGATGGGCAGGAAGATTACCGTGGACTCCGCCACGCTGATGAACAAAGGACTGGAGGTCATAGAGGCGATGCATCTGTTCGGCGCGTCCTGCGAAGACATCCGCGTCGTGGTGCACCCCGAAGCGGTTGTGCATTCCATGGTTGAGTTCAGGGACGGCAGCGTTATCGCCCAGCTTTCGGTACCGGATATGCGCATACCGATCCAGTACGCTTTTTCCTATCCGGAGAGGTCGGATAATATAGCGGGCAGTCTCGATTTTTCCACGCTCGGCAGGCTTAATTTCGAGAAGCCCGA
>JBAZDY010000003.1:0-47305 GCA_041654215.1 Candidatus Omnitrophota bacterium | reverse complement strand
CCCTGGTGACAAAAGAATCGTCCACATAATAGGGAGTGACGCCGTCGCCCCTCAGCACGGTATCGGCCACCACCAGGTCTCCAACCTTCATCTTCTCGTCCAGCGCGCCGCAGGTGCCGATGCGGATGATGTTCTTTATGCCGGCATGACAGATCACCTCCGTGGTGATCGCTGTATCGGTAGAAAACCTGCCGCCGTTGATAGCGGTGATCTTCACGCCTTTATATGTCCCGGTATACATTTTATATTCCATGAAAGAGAAATTGCGCACCGGCTCTTCTATCTTCTTCATCAACACGTCCAGTCTGTCGCGCGGACCGGGCACTACGGCGTATTTGCCGACGTCCTGCGGCCTGAGCTGGACCATCTCGGTAAGGTCTTTGCCGGTCAAATGCACGTCTTTCACCATTTTCATAACATCACTCCTTGCTGTTATCTAACTTCTGCGCTATATGAGATACCCAGAAGCGAGGAAAGAGTTCCTCCGGTTATCCCATCTTTTTCCCTTTTCCCCAGCCCAAGTTCCCTCACCGCTTTCAACGATGACGCTGCATCCTTTTTCGCCGGCCAGTCGCTGCCCCAAAGCAATCTGCCCGGTCCGAAGAACTTAAGGGCAGGAAGCAGAGCGGCGCTTTCTCTCTCCCCACCGGTGTCCACATAGATGCTGCGCAGCTGGGCCGTGGGGTCGGAGCCGAGGTCTTTGACGAAATCAACTCCTCTAAGCATCCTGTAAGTGTCGTCGAAACGCGCGGCGAGATAAGGCACCGCGCCGCCGGAATTGGCGAAAATGAATTTTATCTCTCCCGCGTATTCCCGCAGGAGGCCGGACATGAGCATTTTACCTATGCAGAGAGTGATATCGAAAACGTATTCCACCACCGGCGTAAGCAATGGATCCGACACCCTTTCGCTGCCGGCCGGAGATACCGTCTGGGGATGCACGAATACCGGCATGCCTGCCTCGGCGGCTGCCCGGTAAGCCGGTCCGAACATAGCGTCATCCAGGAATACCCCCGCGTAGCTGCTCGCCAGGGAAACGGCGCGCAGCCCCTGCTCTTCGTGGGCGCGGCGCACCGTATCGGCCATAGCCTCTCCGTCGCCGAAAGGCAGGACCGCGGAACCGATGATCCTGCCGGGATACTTCTTTGCCAGAAGCGCGAGGTTGGCGTTAAATATCTCCGCCGCCGCCGCATAACCGCCCAGCTTAAGGTGCGCGTCGCTGGAAGGATACGTCAGGACCGCGGCATCTATGCCGTTAGCCTCCATGGAGGCAAGCCCCGCCTCGATATCGCCCCAGGCCCTGGAGAAAAAATGCGCGTTGGTGATTATTTCTTCGGGCAGCCAATGGCAATGGGCGTCTATTATCATTACTGCGGCCTTTCGCGGAATAAAAATCTATTTTTCTTCCTTGGAATGGAGTATTCTCTCCGACATCTCCCGCTCGTAGAGATTCTTTATGCACCGCAATTCCTCGCTGCCTATTTCCTTAACGATGGCTTTCTCAAGCGCCTGAAGTTTTATATCCAGGAATAGATATTCCGGGTTTATCTTCTTACCCCGGTATTTCAGCTTCAGACAAGCATTCTCTTTCTCCGTCACATAAACACGCATGGCTTCCACCTGTTCGCCGATCGCCTCTCTTTCATCGGAAAGACAAGCCTGCCGGCACTCCTTTGAGACCTCCTCCAGTATGAATTTATCTATTTCCAGCTGGGTGAATTTGCGCTCATAACGGTCAAACGCCTCCTTGGTGGTCTTGTAAAGCCAGAGCAGGTATCTTCTTTTCAGGGATAGAACGTCTTTCTCGTCCAAGGCGCCTCTCCTTTCTATTTCCCCGGATGCTGCTGTTTAAAAGGGATGACCGGGGCCGTCCAGGGCGTCTGCTGGTTGATCACGGATATCTCCAGCGGGCATACGTTTGCCGGAACGGTGAGGGCGAATTTCACGGCGTTTTCTATAGCCTCGGTGCTCATCAACCTGGAGGCATCGGCAGTTATATCGCTGAGCTTGCCGGTAAGATCCGTATCGGTGACCCCGGGAAGGATAGAGGTGACCTTGATCCCGTAATCGCGCAATTCCCAGAACAATCCTTTGGAAAAAGCGCGCAGGCCCACTTTAAGAGAACTGTAAACGAGGAAATTTCTCGGGATCGGATCGCACAACGTGGAGCCGGAAACCATATTGATGACGGCTCCGGAACGGTTCTTTATCATATCCTCGATCACCAGCCTTATCAATCTGACGTAACCGAGATAATTCGTGTAGACCAACTTCTCTAAATCCTCTATAGGCTGCTGCTGAAAAGGATACTGGCTGGAGACGCCGGCATTATTGATAAGGATATCTATACGCCCGAATTCCTCCCTGGTCTTTTTCACCAGGTTTTGAAGGTCTTCAAGCTTAGTGACGTCGGCGACAACCGGCAAGACCTTGACCCCGTATTCAGTTGATATGTCATCCGCGGCCGCCTTCAACGGTTCATACTGACGCGCGGCGATCGCCAGGTTTATCCCCAGCCCGGCGGCGCTGCAAGCGAGGGCCTTGCCGATACCCCTGCTGGCACCCGTGACTATCGCGGTCTTCCCTTTCATCTTCTGTTCCATATCTTCTTCTCCTCCAACTGCGCAAGGTTTTTTCAGGCGCCGTTCCCGGGACGGACTTATTATAATCATGGATAAAAGGAACCCGGGGCAGGCAGAACTTCTCATCCCGAATCAAACGGGTTGAACTATATATTAAAATACCCTCTCCGGCTTGTCAAATCAATCCTTAGTTACTCGATGCCGCACACCGCACCCGGCGGGAAGGCCTAAAATGTTGACATCTTCTGAAAACCTGTGTTATGCTGATCCGGGTTTGCCGCCCGGCTGGATTTTCAACCGGTATCCCTACAGCGGGCTGAAAAACGGGAGTGTATATGCAAACGGCCGTGCTTCTGGCATTACTGATGGCGCTGATCACCGCGTCCTCCAATATCCTTCTTAAAAAAGGCTTTGCCAGACTGAGCCCCTTCCCGGTATCCTTCTTTTCGGTGCTGCTCAGCACGGTCTTCCTCTGGTTGGCGACTTTCTGCACCGGCGGAAACGCTTACTTCTCCTGCCGCCCCGGAATAACCGTCTTCGCGGTCATAGGGATATTCGCCCCCCCGTTAGTAAGAACGCTCACTTATTACGGCATACACACGCTCGGCGCCGGACGCGCCGCCCCGCTGCGGGCGTTGACGCCTTTCTTTGCCGTGCTTATCGCGATCCGAATGTTGGGAGAATCGCCCGGCCCGCCGATATTCGCCGGCATCGCGCTGATAATCGCCGGAACAATGCTGATAACCCGCGAGCAGGGAGACTCGGCGAACTACAGAAAGATCCACCTGCTCTACCCGGTGTGCGCGGCGCTCCTGGCCGGGCTTGCCGCGAATTTAAGAAAATACGGCCTCGGTATAATGCCGCATCCGGTATTCGCCTCCGCGGTGGCGGCGACAAGCGCTTCCGTATGCATGAGCGTCTATGCCCTCTGCAGAAAGAGAAAATACCTGCCGGAGCTAAAGGAATTCTTCATTCATCGCAGAGAGACCGCGTATATCGTCTCCGCCGCTCTGCTGACTTCAATGGGAGAGATCACCGATTTGGGGTCTCTTCTTTTCGGAAGGGTTTCTCTTGTCGTCCCCATTTTCGCCGTAACTCCGCTTGCCACCCTGCTGCTCAGCCGGATCTTTCTCCGGCAACACGAACGGATAACCCGGGAAATGCTATTTAGCGCGATGCTGATAATCGCCGGCGTATATATCGCCGTTCTGCACGCTTCGCGTTAACGTTTCCCCGGTTCAAAAAATTAAGCCGGCAGAAAATCAGCGTTCCGGCGGCAAGGAATCAATGATACGGTTTATGGTAACCAGTCTCTGGGAAGGTTCTCCTCCGTTGGAAATATTCTCTACCTCTGCCAGGTACGCTTTCAGCGCCTCCCGCTCCGGAACACAGGACGCCGAAAGTAAAAGACTTCGCAGATTATCCAGAGCGGAAGAAACGGTCTTTTTCAACTCTCCCCCTGCATTATCCTTATCATAAGCGTCGTACACCTTCCAGACTTCCGCCAGTCCTTCCAGAGAGAAAACCGCGGTGATATCGGAAGCAAACGGCGGCATGCTCCGCAGCGCCTCGGTTTGCTTGCGCAAACGGACCGTCTCTTCCCTGAGACCGCCGCTGACCGCAGCGATATATCTTAAAACTCCGGCTGGATTGTATATTATGGGGAAGCGAATTTCTTTCTTTATGCGGGCGATCTGCCGGTAGAACTTCCCAAAATTATCCACAACTGTTTTTTTTCTCCCGAATATATCTTCTTCTCGGGTAGCGGCGTTGTCGTGATAGTGTCGAAACCCGATGCTATTCGTAAGAAATGCCGGGCAAGGGCCTTTTTTGTATGCGATGACCTCGCGGATATAATCTTCCGGGAAGCAGCGCACAAAGAACAGGAAATCCGAAACGGGAGGGGCCTTCCAACCTGGCGGATTTCTGATATAAGTATCCCAGAACCAGAAATAAGCGTCGTTGCGATATTCCCGGCGGATCCCGTCGCCTTCCGGCCCAGGGAGGAATTCAACCGGCCTATCCAGCGCATAGTAGAAACGGCAGCTCTCCCTCGAAAACATGGAGTACCCGTTATCCAAACGCATGATATAATGGGGGAAGAGACCGTCCTTGTAAGAAACCACGAGAAAATTGGTGAGATTGAAATCTACGTTGGCGAATATCCAGTCCAGCGCATATGACTTCTGGAGATACGCGCAAGCTTCCGGAGAAAGATAGGGAAAGTATTCCCTGCTTAATACGCCTTCATTGGGAACGCACTTCTGCAGAGACCCTGCGAGAACGCGTCCGTTCACCTTCAGATTGACCACCCCGATCCTCGGCGTGGCCACTCCGAGAAGCTTGTATATACGGTAAAGCGCCACGGCGCTGAATTTCTCAGTACAGCTTAAAAAAGAGGTGAACCCGCTTTTATCCTGCAGTAGGCAGGGTTTGAATATCCATTGTTGCCCCAAGGGGTCGCTCAGGACTATTTTTGCCGACTGTCCCCAGGTAAGCCATCGTCTGGTCTGGTCAATGCGAAGGGAGAGCGCTTTGAACATCTCGTCTTCCACGTTCAGGTATTCCTGAAAGACGGCGTACAGGTCGCGATAAGCCCGTTCGGTTTTTTTTATCTCCAGGGCATACCTTCCCGCGGCAACAAGAACCGCCGCCGTTGTCGCAAGGAGGATCATCTTTATTATCTTTCCGAAGCTCACCTTCATTCCCCTTTTTTCAGAAGTCATCCTGTCCGCGGAAGAAAAGAACGGAGATCGCTTATCCGCTATTTCGTAAAACGGAATCCTCCTGTTAATTCCTCGTATACCGATTTATACCGGCTGCTTTCGTTTAAATAATAATACATAGATACCTTCACCATATACTTCTGCCCCGGAAAAAAACTATCCACAAACACTGTCTGGGTCCCGGGCTTTTCTTTACAGCCGCTTTTTCCCTGAGCGATAAAAAGCATCTCCCTGCTTATATACTCCTGCCCCCGGGAAGAGCGAATGCACGGCCATTCTTTGACCTGAAAAGCGGAACCCCCTTTCTTTTTCCAGACAAACAGATATTTCCGCATTCTGTCCTTTACCGACAGCAACAAGTCCCGGGGGCTCTCCGTATCGAATACCTGGATACGGAAATAAGGAATCTTTTTGCCCTTCTCCGGTAGGAAGGTTACCTCCATCAGCGGCTTCTTGCCCGTATGGGAGTGCGTTAACTCGAACGCGGATATTCCCCATCCGTCCGGCACCGGTATTTCAAACCTGAAGTCGGCGTTACGGTAAAGAGGATAAACAGGCGCCTGAAGATTCTTCTCCGGCAGCCGATCTTTCCTGGGCCGGCCGGAATCATTGGTTATCCTGTCGATCTCCCCGGAGAAATACAACATGGGGCATCCGTAAACGGCATCCACTATTTCCACATATTTGCCGTTTTCCTCTATTACTACCCCCTTCACGGCCCTGCCGTCCTTGAGATACAGCTTTTCGCACCTGGCCGGGGAGAAAAAGAGAGCGATGAATGAAACCGTCAACCCAAATATCCGCATTTTGCATATTATACGATTTAACGGTTTTCTTTTATCATACAACTTTACCTCCAAGGGAATTTGCTTTGACAATAAATGCCCGGAAGAAAAACAGGAAACCTTCAAACGGCGCGCGTCCGGGGATTATCATATCTGCCGCTGAGCACGGCGCGCCGCACATAAGAATTGCGCAGAAACAACACGGTATCTCTCGGCAGGTCGTAACAGAATCCAACGGTGCAGGCGCGCAACGGGGGTTTCTTAATTTTCTCCAGCATAACCTTCCTGTTCCGCCAGCAGAGATACTGCTTTTCCCTGCGGGAGAATCCGGCAGAGTTACCGGAGTGATAGGCCGTTGCTCCAGAACAAAATGCCGTTTTCCAGCCGGCCAGCCCCGCCCTCACGCCAAGGTCTACGTCCTCCACCATGAAAAAGAACCTTTCGTCGAAATAACCATAGCCGTCTTTTATCTCTTCCAGCATACGCCTGCGGTAGCCGGCGCAAGCAGAACAGGCGGCGTCTATCCGCGCCGGATTACTTCCTCTTTTACCGCAGCGCTCCCCCCTGTCTATATCGTTGAAACGCCAGAAGAAATCCAGGGCGATCCCGCAGGAGAACACCTCCCTGCCTTCGGCGCCGAGTATCCTGGGCTGAATTACCCCTATTCTCGACCGCTCTCCCGCGTCTGTCATGCATTCAACCGCCGAGAAAAAACCTTTACCTGCCGCAGTATCGCAATCGAAAGTAAAGACCCATTCTCCTCGAGAAGCGGATATTCCAAGGTTCCTCGCCGCCGCCGCGCCGAGATTTCCGCCGTTTTCCAGCAATCTCACCCCGGGGAACCGTTCCCGGACCATACCGGGGGTGCCGTCGGAAGAACCGTTATCCACCACTATGATTTCCGGCTCTTCCCGACACTCCTGAGCAAGTAAAGACTCCAGACATCTCTCGATAACGGAAGACCCGTTATAAACCGCGACTACTACGGAGAACATCTCTCGCCCTTTCCATCTCCGGCGGAGAAAGATACCGGTTTTTCACCACGCACATGCGGTTACCGTCATAATCATCCATATTATCCGAAGCAAGCAGGCCTTCTTTTAAAACGAAGTCGTAATATTCCGTGCCGGGAAAGGGGACGGCGAAAGACACCTGCAGGGAATCGGGCGCGGCCCTGCCGACAAAATCCATATTCTTCTCCAGTGTATCCTTGTCTTCGCCGGGCAGCCCGGCGCAGAAAGTAAGGTGGACCTTTATCCCGCACCTGCGGGTGGCGCGTATCATTTCCAGCGAACGCGAAAGGTCTGCGCGCTTGCCGCACAGTTCGTTCACGCGCGGGTCCGCCGATTCTATGCCGTATTTCACGGCATACGCTCCGGCGTCCGCCATAGCGGAGATCAATTCTTCATCCATAAGATCCGCCCGCGCCATGGCCGCCCACGGCACGCCCAGTTTCCTTTTTTTGATTTCGGCGCAGATATCCAAGACACGCTCTCTGCGCAGGTTAAAGGTATCGTCGTCGAAATAAACGGCTTTGAAATCGAGTTCCCGCGCGAGGTATTCAAACTCATCCGCCACATCGCCGACAGACCTGCAGCGGTATCCCCCCCCGGAATATATGGTCTGAGGCCAGAGGCAGAACGCGCACCCCAGCGGACAGCCGCGGCTGGAGAGCATCTGGACGTTGGGAGACGGCAGGCCGCAAAATCCGTCGTTGTAATTCAAAAGCGGCAGGTCGCCGCGTTCCGGCCAGGGCAGACCGTCAAGATCGCGAATACGGGCGGTTCCGTTCTCCCTGATTTTTTCCCCGGGACCGCGCGACACGAGTCCCCGGATACCGGCCGGATCCCGGCCTGAATCCAGCGCCCCGGAAAGTTCGAGCAGAACCTGTTCATATTCTCCGCGCAGGACGAAATCGATAAACGGATTAGTCCCGAGCAGTTCCGCGTATCTCGCCGTGGCGTGAGCACCGCAAACGGCGACCTTCATTCCGGGAAAGGCTTCCCGCAAGTCTTTCAGCATCTTCAAATCGCAGGAAAGAGACGGAGCGGATATCTCCGCGGCCAGCAGCTGCGGCTCAGCGGCGGACAGCCTGCCGCACAACTCAGGATATCCTTCCCCGGAAGCGATACAATCCGCGAGCGTTACCGGGAAATTATTCTTCTTCAACAACGCCGCCGCGTAAGCCAGAAAAAAAGGGAAAGGCAGATAAAGCAGCCTGCCGCCGGGAGCGGGTTCGCTGGTAAAAGGCCAGCGGGAACCAGCCCTGACGCCGAACCGGCCTTCTCTTCGCCAGGGTAGATTGACCAAAGCCACACGCATCATGTCTTTTTAATATTAAGGTGTTTTTCCATAAGGTTGAAGAAAGCAGAAATATCCCTGGTATCGCAGGAGACCTGCGCGCAACTACTTTTGAGCTCCCGCAGGTCTTCCAGACAGGAACGCAATTCGTCTTTATGCGTATCTTTACCGATCCTCTCCAGCTCCGCGTGCATGGCCGCCAGACGCGCGGAGAACTCCTTGAAACCTTTTTCACTCTGTGCGGACAGCGCGTTCATCCCTTCTCCTGCCTCAACATTCCCGGAAAGTATCCTTGTGCTCATCTCCCGCATGATCATGAGTATATCCTCTTCATGGCGCGGCCCCACCCTGCCCGGCAGGGCGTCGAGTCCCTCGGCTATCCTGGAAAGGAGCCTTGTCATCTCCGAAACTCCCTCGGCCGCCTCGGAACTTCCGGCAAGCAGCCGCGCATTCGTCTCCCTTATCAAAGAAGGGATATCCTCCTTGCGCATACTCTGCACGTTCGCCGCAAGCGAAGAAAGCGCCTGCGAGTGCTCTTTGTAAGTATACTGCAGGGTATTCTGCATCTCGAAGACCATCTGCGTGAGATTGGCGCACATGCGCAGTAAAACAGCCGGGATCAAACTTGCCGACAGCAGTAAAAATATCCCCGAGATGAACAACGGTTTATCCTGGAGGAACAACCCCGCTGCCGCGGCGGCGGCCGTGAGCAATGGAACGGCCCAGGAAAAAAATATCAGGATTCTTGCAACCGGGATCTTCTTTCTCGACATATTATCTCCTTTCCGTGCGGTAAACTCTGGAGCTGCGTTACAAAAAGCAGTATCTCTTCCTTCAATATCGGGACGCCTGCTCCCTGGAAGCCAACTGTATCCAAGTCGGAGTATCCCCGGACCTGGTAACCACAATATCCAGCCAGGAAGACAACCCCTCCTTGAAGGCGGACAGCAGTGCCTCTCCCGAGAGGGGATAATTACCGTCTCTCAGCCAGTCCCAGTTAATAGACGAGAACGCCTCCATCATTCCTGACAATTGCCTGTCTTCTATGCCGTAGACGGCTTCCAGCAGATTGCCGTATATGAGCGCCAGGAAATCTTTATTTGGAAATTTACGCTTGATCTCTCCTCCAATCGACAAGGTTGCTGCCAGAAAGTCGGCGGCGTATCCGGCTTCTCCGCAATCGAAACGGAACACCCGGTTGTTCCCGCGGGAAAATGCTTCACTCAATCTTAGGTCTGCTAAAGCGGCCCATAATACCGCGGAAGAAGGAGTAATATAACTATCCTTAATATAAAGAAAGTCTTTTAAAGAATAAAACATCCCGAGCAGAAAATCCAGATACAACAATTGATGCCGGCCGGCGGCGATGTCTTCCTCGAGATAACGATTGGCCGTCCCAAGGTTTTCCTTTATCTTGACGCTGAAATCATTCCGGAACCACCCGGCTTTCTCGTAATATGACCTGTGCCAGTTCCAGTGGCTGTTGAACAACGACCTCAGGCTGTCTTTTTTTTGATGATACACTACGGCGTTATGACAATAGACAAGACCGCTTCCCGAGGCTTTCAGCCTGCAGCAGATATCCACATCCTCGGCGTTGTTCCCGAGAGATTCGTCGTACAGGCCTATCATCCGCAGATTGTCGGAGCGAAAAAGAGTATTGGCCCCGAAAAGAAACCCCGGGGTTGTTTCGTTTTCCTCCCAGAACTGGCGCATATGCGCGGCCCGCCACAGGTCGAAAACCGAAGAGGCCTGGGTTTCCATAACCCGCCCGCCGGCCCCGGCCGCGCGCGGCGAAGATGACAACGCGCCGGCGAGAGACTCAAGCCATCCGGAATCTGCCGTGCAATCGGCATCTATGGAAGCGACAAATTCTCCGCTTATGTTTTTAAGGGCGGTGTTCCTAACCGCTGCCAGCCCCCGATTCCCGGGATGCCTGATCAATTTCACCGGGTAGCGCGCCGCGATCTGCGGGCTTTGATCTGAAGAGGCGTCGTCCACGACCAGTATTTCCTCCGGAGCCAAAGACTGCCGCAGCAACGAATCCAGACAATAGGCTATTGTATCGGCATTATTACACAGGGGGACGTAACAGGATATCTTCATTTCGAACGCTTCAGTTCCTTCCCGATCATCTCCTCCGCTTTTTCGATCTCGGCGATCTTTATTCCCGGGGTTGACCGTTCCGCCGAGGCGCGGCGGGGCGGTGACGGTAAAAGACGGCGCAGTAAACGCCGGAGAGACCCCCGATAAGCGGCGTAGAACATTATTTTCTTCTTCAGTTTCCGCAGCGCCGCCCCGCGCACCGAAGAGACCGCCTTCCCGGAAAAACCGGCCGCCGGGGCGGTAACGGAACGGCTGAAGTTCGCGTCGTAACAACTCATCAGGCACCCTCCGCAGCTGCGGCTGTTGATACGACTGATGATATCGCGGTGCCTGAAATTACCCCATATTTCCCTCAAAGGTGTTAGGGATATATCGCCTATCAACATATCCTTGCCGGACAATACCCAGCAGGGGAAGACCTTCCCGGAGGCGTCCACCGGGCAGGACGAAAAAAGCGCCCGGCAACTGGCCGCGCTGCCGCCGATCCCTCTGGAAAGATACGCGGGGATGCGTTCCAGATACGGCAAAGGATTAACCGATATACCGCGCTCTCCGCAAAGCTTATGTATGCCGCGCAGTGTTTCCATAGCGATACCGGCCTCCACTTCCCCAAGGAGGAATTCGCTGCAATTCCTGCCCGGAGAAACGAATATGCGGCTGAAAGGCTGAAACTTGAGCGTGGTCGCTCCTGTTTCCCCGGCCAGTTCCACTATATGTTCCAGAGAAGAATAATTATATCTTGAGACCGTAGATGCGATGGTAGTCTCCACACCCCTGGCCCGCAGCAGGCGCAACGCCCGCAATGCCTTCTCGTAAGTCCCGGGGCCGCGAAGTCTTTCATGCACCTGCCTATCCCCTTCAAGGGAAATATTCACCACGCCCACCCCGCTGTCGGCGATCCTTCCGGCGGTCTCCTCGTCGATAAGACAACCGTTTGAAGTAAGGCAGGGGCTCATTCCCAGATCCCTGGAAAACTCCGCCAGATCGAAAATATCCGTCCGCAGCAGAGGTTCTCCGCCGCTGAATACGGCTGTGGAAGCGCCTAAAGCCGCGGCGTCTTCCAGCGCGGCAAAAAGGACGCCGGTGGGTAATTCTCCGCTGCGGGAAGCCGGGATGTCGCACATGATGCATTTCAAATTGCACCTGGAGGTCAGGGAAAATATGATCTCTTTCAGTCGGAACATTTATCTCCTCTTGCGTATGCCGGCTTCCCTTTCAGGATAGTCTTGTATTCTTTCAATTCCGCAAGGCACTCGCGCAGCAATACCGCGCGGCCGGGGATGTTACGGGAAGACGCTATCATCTTTTCGGTAAGCCCTGAAATGGTGTCGGCATCGGGATGCGCCCAGCACGTCTGCAGACAGGGCTTGCGGCATCTCTTCATCTTCTCCCTTGCCTCCGACGCCTCCCTGGTAAAAAGAGCGGCTGTTATGCCCGCGTCTTTTATATTGCCGAAAGACTCCCCGCAGCTCCTGATCTCCCCATCCGGACCGATATTTATGAAAACGAAGGGATTGCACTTCCACTGCCGCCTGGTCAACCGTCCGGAGAAATAGTCCTCCCAAAGTGAGGGATCATGCAGAAAAGCGGTGATCCCGCAGCCGCCGCCAGGCGCGTTAATCAATTTTATCTGTTCATGCAGGATACCTATCTCCTTTTCTCCCGGCCAGAAAGGCGCGCTGCCGGAGGTGTTCTGCATATCGTCCTGCGCCACGATCACCGGATGCATGACGAAACATTCCGCTCCCGCGGAAACAGCCAGGGCCGGCATACGGGACAGTTCCGGAATATTTTCTTTCATAATCGTGCTCCAGACCGATATCTGCGGACCGCGGCCGAACCTTTTTTTTACCGCGGCCAGATTTCTCACCGCGCGCAAGGCGGCGTCGAAAGCGCCTTTACCGCGGAAATAATCGTGTGTCCCCGGGAGCGCCCCGTCCAGCGAAACCGCGATGTTCTTTAAACCGCTGGAGACGATACGCTCGGCCATTGCTTCGTCGATAAGGGAACCGTTGGAGACCGCCTCCGCGCGCACTCCGACAGAAACTGCGCAGCCAATGATATCAAAAATGTCACGGCGCAGGAACGGCTCGCCCCCGGTCAGAACGACCGTGCTGTCCCAGTCCCAAGAGGCTATTTCCTCAAGCGCGCGAACAACGATCTCCTCCGAGAGTTCGTGCCCTTTAAGAATATTTACCACTCCGCACATTTTACAGGAATAGGTGCATTTATGGCTGAGGCTTATATAGACCCATTTCGGCCTGGCAAAAGGATGATTCATCTCCTCGGAAAAATGATACGCCAGGTCCCGCTTGAATTCTTTTACGCAATCACCTTCTATCCGCATGCCCCCCTCTTCCGCCCTCCGTCGCATCCGCAGACCTGATCTTCGCCTTAAGCGCATCGAGCGCGTTCCTGCCGCGTATTGTCCCGATGAAGCCAGCGCCGGCCGCGGCAAGCGCCGCGCCGGTCTTTTCCAGTCCGGATTCCAGCGAGGCCGCGGCAAGCGCCTTTTCTTCTTCCGGCGCGCCGGCGACTACTTTAAGCGCCTCCGCCGCCACCGAGGAAGGGAAATAAACACAATCCTGCAGGCAATGCCTGCGGCAGCGCCTGGCTTTTTCCCTGACGCGGCGCGCCGAAGCCGAAACCCAGATATTTGCCAGCTTTTCCCTGCGCGCGTCTCCGTATATCCCCAGACAGCTCCAGACCTGGCCGCCGGAAGTTATAACCATCCTCTTTATCCCCTCGTAACAGCCGATCCTGCCAGCCGACATCCTTCCCCGGAAGTATGCCGGCATGAAAGACAACACCTGGTCGGAAGTATAAATCATGGGGGTATGCCGCGGATCACTTTTCAGTTCCTGCAGCCTCTTCAGGTTCTCCTCCAGCAGACGAAGTTTCTCCCCGCACGGCCATAGCGGACTCTTCTGTTTCACGTGCATTTTCACGTTGTCGAAGAGCACCGGCTGAAAAACCACGATATTACACTCCTTGCCGCCGGCAAAATCGAGCATGGGAAGCATATCCTCCACGTTGCGGTCCATTACCGTGAAGTTTATCCCGAGGGTAGGATTGCGCCTGCCGCGCGTCTTTTTAACGCGGTTGAGGATATCCATAGCCGCTTCAGCCCTATCGAATACCCCTTCACCGCGTATATAATCGTTATTCTTCCTCAGCCCGTCAAGGGATACCGTCAAATGATTCAACCCCTCTTTCACGAAGAAGTCGGCCGTCTCTTCATTCAGGAGCGTGCCGTTAGTGATAATATCCACCATCTCTATGCCGCTGGCGACTGAAAAAGACACTATTTCCTTAAGGTCACGGCGCAGCAAGGCTTCCCCTCCGGACAATATCAGATGCCGCACCCCGAGTTCTTTAACCTGCCTGATTATCGCGCACACCTCCCCTGTCTCCATCTCGCCGTCCCCTCCCCCGGAGACGGAACACATCCTGCATTTCAAATTGCACCTGTTGGTCAAGGAAAAATAAACGTGTTCCGGCGGCACAAGGGGGACGCCGGTTTCCCTGCCCGCGTAGAAACCGAATAACTCCTCAAAACGAACGGAATACCGGTTTTCGCTCATGCGCAACTCCCTTTCAGGCATTTTTTCATGATCGCCCCGAGGCTGGACGCGGCGGACATGGAATAACAACTCTGCAGACACGGCTTGGCGCAGGAGCGGGAATGCAGCCGCAGCCGGTATGCCTCGGGAGACTTCCATGCCTCCGGCAGCGTCATTTTATCCAGCCCGCCGCAAATACCGTGGCAGGTATAAAGCAGCGGAGCCCTTTTCGAATAACAAATAAATGCCGTCTTAAAGCCCCCGAAACAGGTCCAGTCGCGCGGTCCGAGGGTGCCGGCATAGTATTCGGGAAGAAGACGCAGCGAAGGTTCCTGAAAAATCGCCGGTCTGCCCAGCGCCATCCTCTCGAGTTCCTCGATCTGCTCTTTCAACAACGCTATTTTCCCCGGCCCCGGCCAGAAACGCAAACCGGGATCATCCACGCTAAAATCGCCGTTATCGGAAGTAAACGGCTGGAAATTGACCACGTCCGCCCGCAGTCCAGCGCAAAAACGGACAAAATCGCAAAGCTCTCCGGCATTGATATCCATTACCGTGAAGGCCGCGCCGAGGGAAAAGGCCGCGCCTCGCGCCCGCTCATCCTGCAGCAGCCCGAACGCCTTGACCGCGGACGCGAACGTTCCTTTGCCGCGGAGAAAATCATGCGTCCTTTCCAGTCCATCCAGGGAGAAGTGCACGTGCCCGACGCCGCAGGCGGCAAGCCTGCGGCAGGCGTCCCGGTCCAGGAGAGTGCCGTTTGTGGTTATGATACTTCTCATACGGTTCCTGGCGGCGCAAGAACACAGCTCGTAAATGTCGCCGCGCAGGAAAGGCTCTCCTCCCGTGAACAGGACTTCGTTCACTCCCCATGCCGCCGCCTGTTCGATCAGCCCCTTTACACAAGAAGTGGAAAGCTCTTCCTCCTCCGGCTGCCTTCCGGAGATACTGCACATTTTACAGCGCAGGTTACAGCGTGAAGTCAATGAGAACTGCACCGTCTGAGGAGGAACGAAAGGATAATTGGCGCGCCGGGAAAACCAGAATCCGGCAAGCCGGAGTAGCTTGGTAAATTTACGCATCTCTTTCCTTAAGATATCCCTCCCTTGTATATCCCGATCAAGCGGGCGTAAATAAGCAGGAGTTTTCTGCGCAGGCGGCGCAATGCCGCGTTATTACCTTTGCTGTTGTACCAGTTGCCCCCTTGACCACAATTAATCCCCAATTCCCGGGTGTGCCTTCCCAGCCAGGAAAGCCTCGGTATATAACAGCAGCTCACGCTGACGAACTCGTCTATATTACCGCGCTGGCGCAGTAAAAAGAAGAGGGTATGAAAAAAATCCCTCCATCTCTCACTCGGATATCCGACCATCCAGAGTGTATTGACCTTAATCCCGGCCTCGTGCGCCGCCGAGAAGGAAACGAACAAGGCTTTCTTCGAAGGCTTCCCCATATCCGACAATACCGCCTGTGAACCGCTCTCCACCCCGTAAGTCAGATAACTGCACCCGCCGGCTCTCCAGCCTGCCGCCTGCCGGCGCGTCATTCTTTCCGAAGCCCTGGCCATACCTCCCCAGGAGAAACCGCTGCCGGAAGAAGCTATCAGCGAACTCAACATGTCGAGCGCGGCCGGTAAACCGTTGACCATCAAATCGTTACACTTGAACTTTTTTCTGCCGCAGAAGGAATACCGCTTCTTCATCTCCGCGAAGATGTTCTCCGGGGACCTCATCCGGTATTTTCCCCACATCGGCTTGTCGGTGCAGAACCGGCAGGCGAAATCGCATCCGCGGGAGAAAAGTATCGGTATCTCTTCTTTATTTGTATACCTTTCCAGGTCGAACAATTCCAGCGCCGGAAACGGGATGCGATCTATATCGCCGATCATTTCGGCCGGTCCGTTATCCCGCAGCCCGGGAGCGGCATTCACCACCGTCCCGGGAAAACGCAGTGCCCGGAAATCTACCCCGGTCTCAACGGCTGCCGCGATCGCGGACATGGTCTCTTCTCCCTCTCCGCGCACGTATATGTCTACGCTGGGACACATTTCCCTTGAGATATCGCTTTCGGAGCACATCGGCCCGCCGAAAATCAAAGGGATACCTTTCATGGCCGCGCGGATACTACCCGCGAGCGCCCCGGCCAGCGGCAGCGAATGGCTGTTCACGCTGAATCCCACCATGCCCGGTGAAAAACACGATATCCTGCCGGTCCATTCCCGCAAAAGCTCCGGTAGATCGAAATGCGCGCCCACTCTTTCCAGGGACCGCCATTCGTCTGCACTATCCCAATCCCAGAGATACCGTTTATCCGGATTGAGATGGAAAAGCTCCGAATTCAGGCAGAACATACGGACTTCATGCCCGTCCTGCATCAGACGCCCCGCCACGTAAGCAATACCCAAAGGAGGCATATCCACGCCGTAAAGCGGCGGCATGACCAATGCTATTCTCATAGTAAGTTCCCTGTAACATTATCCGCTGCCGTCGGAGTTTGTCAACTCTCCGGGAGCGCTTAATCGCAAAAACAAGGAAGCAGGCACGGCCATGAACATTTACGCGCGCGTTCCCTGGCCTCATTGATCCGCGGTCCTGAAAGTATATCCGCCAGGCTTTGCCGGCGGATATCTCCGTAAGCGGAAAAACAGGTGCGGCAGTACCCGTCGTTGGCGATCAGAACGGTCCTGCCGGCGGATGAACAAACGCAGTCCCCGGGCGCCAGCTCGCCGGCAAAATATTTCTTGAACAGCCTGAGATTGCCTTCCGAATTGCGCAGGAACCCTCCGTCCGAGCGCCCGCGTGCGGACAACCTGTCCACCGCGCGCTCAAGCCTGTCGAAACTCCCGGGCTTAACCCATAACTCCGCGTTCTTTCGCTCCGACATCCGCAGGTTATTGGCCAGCAGCGGCTGATACTGGATATTGCAGGCGCCGAGTTCGCGCGCGAAAACATATAGGTCCTCAAGCTCTCCAAGGTTACGCTCGAAAACGATGCTGATCAGGCTGAATTTAACCGCCGGGGACTGTCTCCTTAAGGCGGACAGGGCCTTGAGGGCTTCCATCGAATTCTCCCAGGCCTGCCCGTCGGCCCGCACATAATTATGCAGTTCCGGCCGCAGGGAATCCAAAGACAAGACGGGGACAGCCGTGCCGTCGCGCAGGAACGGCTCCAGCTTCCCGAAATCATGCCGCACGGCGATCCCGTTGGAAAGCAGCCCCACTCCTTTAAGCCCCAGTCCGCGGGCACACGCCAGAAGGTCCAGTATGTCGCCGCGCAGCATAGCTTCCCCGCCGGAAAAAGTCACCTCTTTTATGCCCAGCGACGCCGCTTCTTTCAACAGTTTCCTTACATACCTGCCGGGGATATCTTTTTCCTTCCCGGCATTTTTCCAGATATCGCATATACGGCAACGCAGATTGCATTTATGCGTGACATCCAGTATTAAAAGCTGCGGAACAGCAAAAGGAAGCCTGCGGCCGCTGCAGAACTCCGCGACATTACCGAAAATATACGCTATTTTATGCAGGCAGAAAAAGAAAAACACGCCTGCCTTTTTGAGCCGCCCGTAAGAAGCCCCCGAGGAACGCGCGAATAACCGGCACAGGCAATAAGCGAACATGGGGAACTTCGCCATATTTACCAGCATGCCGGCCCAGAAACCGAACCGCCCGGTCTTTAACTCCTGCAGCAACACATGGTCGCGGTGAAGGCGCTTTACCAGCAGATTCCCCCTGCCGTAAAGATAAGCCTGCCTGCAGAAAGCCGCCGGACCGGGGAGGCGGCGGTGAACGACCCTGATCTTGGGGTCAAAAACCAACCCCTCCCCCTGTTTATGCAGCCTCCAGAAAAACTCCAGATCTTCCCCCGCCGGAAAAGGGAAAGAAGGATCGAATTCACAGCGTGAAAAGATTTCTCTCTTAAGCGAGACGTTGCAGGTAGGGAAAAATATCGGCTCCCTGCCTCTGCCGCAGTCGATCTCGATGCTGCTGTTGCTCAGGAACTGGCTTACCTCCTGCGCGATGCCGCCTTCCGGATCAGGCAGCGTATATCCTCCTACGGCCGCCGCAGAAGGATGCAGCCGGTGCGCCTCCAGAATGCCCCGCAGCCACCCGGGGCAGGCGCGGCAGTCATCGTCTATGAACGCGATTATCCGGCCGCCGCAATGCGCCGCTCCGGTATTCCTCGCCGCCGCCGGACCGCGGCGTTCCTGTCTTATATAACGTATATTGCCCCGGGCCTTTCCGGGTCCGCCGGCAAAAAGGCCGGTCCCGTCGGAAGAACCGTCGTCCACCACTACTATTTCGAAAGATCCGCCGGGAAGTCCCTGGCACAACACCGAATCAAGACATTCTGCCAACAGCCGTTTACGGTTATAAGTGGGGATCACTACCGATATATCAATTAATCTGCGCTCTGCCATATTCCCATACTTCCGCTTCCTTATAAGCGGGTCCTTTCAGCCTGATACAGCTTAAACTCAAGGGGGGCAGTCTGCGGTTAAAGATCACGCTGCCCCCATTGTCTGTTCCAACCAGAAATTCCGTATCCCTATCTTCGTTCGCTTTGTTGATCGCCATTAGCGTATAATCCTCGCCCTGCCGGGAAGCATATACGCTCACCCAGCCTGCCGGCGCTACATTTTTATCCATCAACACCCCGGAAAAATAATTTGAATACAGCCTGAACGGATGATACAGAGCGGTCCTTTTTCCGGTATCGTCCAGCATCGCTATGTTCTGGTCGGATGAATTCAGGCAGAACTGCGCCGCGTAATCTACGCCTCCTTCCGCGAGAATACCGTAGAGGTCGCTCAAATACAACACCTTCCAGAGCATATCGTAATTTATCATCGATTCGGACTCGATATTAAACTCCGTGACCGCCAGCTCCAGCCCGGGCCCGTAATCGGCGATCCACTTCCTGAACCGCGGCAATACCGCCGGCTTATCCCCTGCGGGGAACGCCTTGTCATAAGTGTTGACGTAATCCTTCTTCCACCATACGGCGGCAGCGTCGAGCAAGGCAGCGTTGCCGTACTGAACCTCCCGGCCGCCGTCGGCGAAACAATTGAAGAGATGAAAACTCAAAACGTCCAGCAAGGGCCTGCCGTCGGCTTCATCCTTTAAAGAAGCGCACCCGGCAAGGAATTTCTCCACGGCGCTTTCCTCTCCGCCCAGGCAGTCGCGCCATCCCCGCCAGGCTGTAGAAATCGCCGGCGCGAATATCTTGATATCCCTCCCGTTTTGCAATTCACTCTGGGCGCGGCGCATGGCCCCGGCTATCTTCCCGAAACGGACGGAATATTCCTCCGCGGAGCAAGGCTGCGGATGCAGGTCGGGATGCGTCAGGTGCCAGATGAACGGCTCGTTCCCTATCTCGAAAAACTTTACGCCGCAGCCCAGCTTCCCGTTTAAATACCGGACCATCTCCGCCGCCTCTTTATCCGCGTTGAAACCGTCGCCGGATTCACCGCGATGACCCAAGGCATTTATCTGTATCATCGGTTCGCTTCCGACGGCGCGGCAAAACCGCACGAACCTGTCCAGAGTAAACATCCTCACCCTCAACGCCGACCCGGGAAAAGTGTAAATCCCGCTGCTCCAGGAATATCGATCAAGAAAAGGCCCGCCCAGACGCAGGAACGACGGTCTTAAAAGCCTGACCTTTTCCTCTTCGGGAAAATCCAGCCAACTGGCAAGGTTCGCTCCGTATAAATAACGGCTCACCGTCCTGCTTGTCCCTTTAGCGGGGGATATCTCCACGCGGCCGGAATAAATGTTTTTTCTTCCGTGTTTTCCCAGGGGAACCGAAAAGTGCCGCGGGGAAGCGCTCCTGTCCTTTTCTATATCGTAAGGAGAAGGACAGCTCCCCTTATAAAACGCCAGGCGTTCCCAGAAGATACTGCCCTTGCCGCCGTCGCTGCCCTTTTTATGCATCCCGATCGAACGCACTCTCCCCCACTCAATCTCCGGTGAATAGCCGGGGTTGCGCACCGCCCAATCAGGAGAGACGACAAACGCGGAAAAAGGCAGTTTGTAATCCCCCGGGGAGCCGGCCGTGCGGATCCGACATATGCAAGGCTTCAACGCCCCAGTGTTATTGTCTTCGACCTTCACAACGAGGTATATCTCTTCTTTCGCCGGTCCACACAGCCTAACCTTGAGCCAGGAGAATCCGCTTAAATCCTCAGCCTTCGGAAGGTCCAGCGAAAACGTTATTTCCGGCCATTGCCAGAGATTGTTTTTCTTGAATGAGTAGCGAAGCTTGGCCGGAAAACTTTTTGTCCGGCTATAAAGTTCTACTTCCCCGCCGGAAGACGCGGCCCAGCCTGAATCGGCCGCTACCCTCCACCGCGCGGAATAAAATTCTTTCGTCGGCGACTCGGCCGCCTGAACGCCCTGGCCGTAACAACAAAAAGACAACAAAAAGGCGAAATAAACGGCCTGTCCGCGGGACACAAAAAATCCTTTTGCCGGTTTACCGGCTGCGCGGATGCCGCCGCTTTGCGGTGGCCCAAAAATCACGCATTCACCCGGTATGATCATTCTACCGTCAGCATTCCGGAAAAAAATACGCTTTCTCCCGGAGAAAGCGCTATCTCCCCCGCATTACTCAAACGCAGCACTCTGGAACGGTAACAGAGATCGGAATTAACCGCTTCCAGCCTCCATCCTTCCCTTATTTCATCTACGGCCAGTTCCACTTCCGGCAGGCCGTTCCCCGCGCAGGAGGCGCTTAACGGCTGCGCGCCGGCGGGAACCGTCTCCACAGTCTGCCAGTCGTCTCCTGTATCGCGCGGGAACACGCCGAACATGCCGCCGCGGGAACGGTGAGACCACAGACTGTAAACCTCGCGGAGCGCCAAATTGAATTGCTGCCTTTCCAGTACTGTATCCCCGGTCACAAGCAAGACTACCCGTATCGCGAACCGCCCTTTGCCTTTCGCGTAAATGCGCCAGGTTTGTTTTATGGGCAGCCGCCTCCATTGCGCGGAACACATCAATTCCCCTTCTTTGCAAGAATCCAGTTTCCATATCGCTTTGGACACCGAATCGTGCCACCGCCCTCCGGAACGGAAAGAAACATACAACCCCAGATCGCCGCTCAGGGTTTTTCCTTCATGGATAAGCGCGAATCTTCCCCCGGAAAAAAGCAGTCCGGCTTTACCGGAACGAAGTTCCGCCCCCGCGGAGAGGTCCGTCCCGGGAGGAAAAGCCCTGATGGACACGGAAAAACAGTGGTGCCTGCCGGGAGGAAACAACAGTTTTTCCTCCGGCTCCACTTTTTCCACACTCAATATGCGGCTGCGGTTGAAAAGGTCGGAATTCATGATTTTCGCGAAATTATTCTCCTCTTCCTCAAACGAGAGGGAGATGGTGGGAAGCTTTCCGCTGGCGTCTAAAACTCCCAGGTCGCCGCAGGGCAGACATCTTTGCAGCACGTCGTATTCCTCGGCGCAGAATCTGGCGGGGAACTCTCCGGAACCGAAACAGCTGAAATACGACGAATAGGAAGACAAACACATTACCTGCAGCCTTCTCCTCCTGAATAAAGAAACGGCCCGGCACACCAACCATATCTTCATCCGCAGCGTCCCGTCGGCGGCCAGCAGTATTTCCCAAAGCTGCCGGAATGCCGCTCCCGGCCAGAATCCGCAGGCCACTATTCTCTCCGGGCCCGTCTTTCTGACTTTCCAGCCGGCCTCGCGGGAATCGTATATCCGCCTATCTCCGTATATCTCCGCGTATATATGCCGGGAAAAAGTAAGAGGAACGCCGGCGCTGATCATAAGCAACTCGCCGTTACGAAAAATAAATCTGCTGTCTCCGGAGACCATCTCCTTTTCGTTATCCTCCGCGGCAGCCTGCACCGGAACGGCCTGCCGGCGGAAAAATATCCTTCCGGAGAAATACGCCGCCGCGGAACGCCATTTTGGGGCCGAAGACAAAGGCGGATGGGCGCTGCGCAGCACCATCCTGCCGAAATTGTCTTCCCCGTCCAGCACCTCCACACCGTCGCTATCCCCGTTATCTCTGCGCGGCTCCACCACCACCTCCGGAAGCGCGCCTCCCCGGTCTTCTTCCCGTTCCTCCGGCTTTACCGCGGCATAACGGATCCTTTCGGAGGACGCTTCTCTTGACTGGCCGGAGGATACCGCCCCCAAACTGCCTCGGGAAAGGTTCGTGAACCACTCGTTGTAGGCGCGGTCGAAGCAAAATTCCATCCGGCAGTCGGACACAAGAAGCGCGCCGTTTTCGGAATACGCGTATATGTCCCATTGGACGCCGCCATTCTCCGCGAGTTCGATGATCCATTTCAAAAAGATCCCCCTGTCCGGAAAAATTCCCTCCGCCTCTATCCTGTCCCCGCCGCCGCCGGTTATTCTCCATTGCCCCGAATGAGACAAGAACCATTCTCCGGCACAGAGCAAATACACGAATATCCCTTTCTCCGAAGTCACCTGCCTTCCGTCCCATGAAAAGAATAATGTCCCGTTATTAAACACCATTCGCAGCCTGCCGGATTCCAGGGCGGCTTTCCCCTCCGGGCTGCCGCAAACCAGGGCGTAAAGGGCGCCGACGCGTTCCGGCTGCGAATCCTCCATTAACCTGCCGTTCTTTAAAAGCAGCGCCCGGGTGGCTATCTTGTTCAACAGCCCGGTATCGTGGGTGACGAAGATTATCGTGCGGCCTGATTCTTTCAAGGACATTATCTTGTCGATACAGCTTTTCTGAAAATCTCCGTCGCCCACTGCCAGGCTGTCGTCTATAAGGAGGATGTCCGGTTCCAGGCTGACGGCAAAAGAAAAAGCGAGTCGCACGAACATGCCCTGGGAATAGTTCTTAACCGGGGCATTAATAAAATCTCCGATACGGGCGAAATCGCCCACCTCCTTAAGTTTTCTTTCGGCGGCCTCTCCAGAATAACCGTGCATTCCGGAACAGATGAGTACATTCTCCCTTCCGGTAAGTTCAGGCTGGAATCCCGCCCCCAGTTCCAGCAGCCCGGCGGCCTTCCCTTTCACTTCCACGCTTCCGCGGTCCGGACGGATGATCCCGCCGATGAGTTTGAGTATCGTTGTTTTCCCCGATCCGTTCTCTCCCATGATGCCCAGGACTTCCCCTTCGGAGACGGAAAAAGTTATCCCGCGCAGCGCCCAGTAGTTCTTCCAGTAGGGGCGCCCTTCTCCGGAGAACTTTATCCTGAACATCTCCCAGACGTCGTTGAACCTGATAATGCTCATACCCGGTGTTTCTCCCCTGTTATGCGCCGTTGCCCGCGCAGCGGCTACAACCGTTTAAGTATATCCTCTTCCATCCCGCGAAAAACCGTCATCCCGGCTACGGCGCTGAAACAGGCCCATGCCGAGCACGCGCAGAGAACGCCGACGGATGGAGCGCGTGCCGAAAAAAGAACGGCCCGGTAAGCCTCCAGGAACTGCGCCAGCGGATTAAATGTTATTATCCAGTAAAATCTGTCCGGGATCATATCCGCTGTATAAAATATAGGAGTAGTCCAGAGCCAGAACATAAGACCGAGATTCAACAGATGCGCTGTGTCACGGTAATAAACATTCATCACCGATACCAAAAGGCAGAGCCCGCAGACGAAAAACAGGTTCAAGAACAATATCACCGGCAGCCAGGGAAGAAAAAATAGCACCTTGGGATTGAATACCGCGAACAGCGGAAGAATGAATATCCATCCCCTGAGATAATCGGCGAAACCGGCCAGGGCATAGGCAAGAGGCGCCACCGCTCTCGGGAAATCCAGCTGCCTCAGGATGTCCTTCCTTTCCAGGAAAGAACGCGAGGCTTCGCTCACGGAAGACGAAAAGAAATTCCAGGGAAAGAAACCGGCGAGAACGAAAAGAGGAAACCTTTCCATATTTATCTTTAATACCACCGAAAAAGCGAAGATTATCGCCAGGGTGACCGCGATCGGATTCAAGACGCCCCAGGCAGCCCCCAGCGCCGTCCCCATGTATTTCGCGCGCAGCTGCGAAAGCGCGATGCTGCGCAATATCCCCCGGTTCTCCCAGATCAGCCTCATCGAACTACGCATTTCCCACCGCTCTTTCCGCAGCCGAAATTCCGTCCAGCATCGCGTCCTCCATGGAAAAATAACGCCAGCTCCCGTATCTCCCGCATAAAACCACTCCGCGGGAGAGAAAACTTGAAATTATATGCCTGCGCGACAGGGCGTATTTCCGGTCGTAAACGGGATAGGCGTATTTTATCTCCAGAACATCCTGCGCGCAGACGCGCGTCTTTGCGGAAACGATCCCCGCCCTGCGTAAACCGAACAATACTTCACGTCTCAACCGTTTCATTCCGGGCCGCCTCCCGGGGGGATAAGACACCTCCGCGTAAACGCTTCCCTGCCCTGCCGGGGCGGCGGAGGAAGAAAAATTGTGCGGAAAGCAAGCGCGGTAAAACACGAATTCCTTCCCCGGGAAATAAATCCAATGCTCGGCGGGAGACGGCTTCCCGGAAAGGCCGAGACTGAATATCAAGAGCGAGTTCCACTTCAGCCGCCGCAAACACGCCTTTTCTTCCCTGCCCACGCCGGGATAAACGGCGCCGAGGTCCGGCATCGGCATCGTGGAGATCAGCCTGCCGTAAAGAAACTCTTCCCCTTGAGCAGTGCGCACTACGCGGCGTTTCACGTCTATGCGAACGACCCTGCGGCCGTAAAGTATGTTCCCGCAGTTCTCCGCCATGCTGCGCGGCAGCACGTCTATCCTGCCGGCGGACGGATACCAGAACGTGGAATTATACCCCGGGAATTCCCCATCTCCTCCGCGCGCGCCGGACAGCATTCTGCCGCGGGACGGCACGGGAACAAAAGAACGCGTCCATTCGCAGGTCATTCTGCTTAAAGGAAACCGCCAGAATTTCCTGTTGTAGGGAAGCATGAAATGCCGGGCGATGCCGGGGCCGAATTTTGCCGCGATCCAAGAAGCAAAATCCTGGCCCCGTCCGGGCCGGCCGCGGTTCTGCAGGCCGCGCACGCACTCAAGACGCATTTTTTCCGGCAGCGCGTAAAGATTGGCCTGAAAAGGATACGGGATATCGTGTCCCCGCAGATGTACCGACGCCTTCCTGCCGAATTTCGTCAATCCGCCTTTCAGCAGCCGGTCCACCGCGCGAAATCCGGAGGGGGTCCTGAAATGCAGAAGGTGCCCGGAGCAATCGAAGACAAAACGGCCGGTCTCTCTCGACCGGCACAACCCGCCCGGTTCATTCTCTCGTTCCAGGACGACGAAATCGGCTCCCTTTTCCCTCAGACGTATACCGGCGCTCAACCCGGAAAGACCGGCCCCGATGACCACAATCCGTTCTTTTCTTTTCATCTTCCGCCCCGCACGGCCGCGCGGGCCAGCCGAAAACAAATAAATAAAGCCGGCAGCATGGCCGCAGCGGACAGCAGCCTCAACGGAGAATAACAAAACAGCAGCCCGGAGGCGCAGAAAAACGCCGAGGCCGCGGTCATTTGCTTCAGGATTCCGTTCAAAGGGACTCCCTGTCCGATAAGACGCAAAACGAGATGATCGCCGCTTTTCTTGAAAAGCGGCTGGCGCCGGTAAAAACGCAGCACTGTCACGAAAGCGGTATCAAAAACCGGCATTCCGCATATCAAAACCGCCGCCGGCAGAATGTTCATGCCCGCGCATACCGGGGAGCAAACGGATGAAAGGGGGGCGAGCGCGAGCATAAAGCCTATGAAATGACTGCCGGTATTCCCCATATAAGCCTTCGCCGGGGGATAGTTGCTGAGACAAAAACCCGATAATGCCAGACAAAGAAAAAGGAACACGGCGGCCCTCGCAGAGTCTCCGCAGGCGGCGAACAAGATGAAGAAAGAGAATGAAGATACTATCCCCAGGGAAGCGGCCAGGCCGTCGACAATATCCAGATAATTAAAGGCATTGGTTATACCGAGCACCCAGATAAACGTCAGGCCCGCGTCCGCCACTGCGGACATTACTCCCAGAGACAGACCGTTATGTACCAACAATGCCACCGCCGTTATTTGAAAGAGCATTTTTACCGGCACGGAAAACTCGAAAATATCGTCCAGGATCCCGGATAACAGCATAAATGCCGCCGGCAGTAAAAAAGCGTGCCCGCCGCCAGGCCGAAAAACAGCGGCGGCCGCGAGGGAACATACCCCAAAAATCAACCCCGCTCCGGAAGGGATCCTGCCGGCAGAGGAATGAAAAAACCTGCCGGCGGCGCGGATATAACCGGCGGTCAGAAACCATGAGCCGGCGAATGCCGCAACGGCAATAACGGCCATTCTAAGGAATTGGGACATCTCCCGTTTTCTCCCTTATTTTTCTTCTGTATAGATTTTGCGTGTCCGAAAGCATCGTTTCGAGGGAATACCCGCTGTCCAGGCTGTGGGCCGCGTTGTGTGCCATCCTCATCCTCAACGCCGCGTCCAGCAGCAGTCCGCAAATACGGCCGCTCATCGCTTGCGGGTCGCTGCGGGGCACGATGTAACCGTTGACCCCGTCCGCGACCGCTTCTCTTATGCCCCCTGTATCCGTGGCGATCACGGGAACCCCGCTTTTCAAGGCCTCAAGCGCCGACACCGGCAGCCCTTCCCAGAGAGAAGTAAGGACGAAAACGTCGGTACCGGCCAGCAATTCCGGAAGATCGTATCTCCAGCCGGCAAGGATAACGTGTCCCTGGAGGCCAAAGCGGCGCACCGCCCGCTCTATAGCCGGACGCATTACGCCGTCTCCGACCAGCAAGAATCTGGCAGAAGGGCAGCGGGCCGAAACGAAGGCGGCGGCCCTGATGAAATCAAGCGGGGCCTTCTGCGGTTTGAAACACCCCACCATGCACACGACCTTATCTTCAGCCGCCAGGCTGAAGGAACGCCTCAGGTATTCCCGGCCTCCCCGGGGATACCGGCTGAAATCTATACCGTAACGGATCAATTCGTAGCTGTCCGGTCCGCCGATCCCGAGAGACAATCCGGTCCGCCTGTCATGTTCCGAGACCGCGATAATGGCGTCGCTGAAACCGGCGCACACGCGTTCAAAAAACACATACAGCCACCTGACCGGACGCGGCTGACGATCATTGAAACTCCAGCCGTGCACGGTATGAATTATCACTTTGACGCCGGACAGCCGCGCGGCCAGCCGCCCGATGATCCCCGCTTTCGAACTGTGGGTGTGCACAATCTGTATCCCGCGGCGGCGCATCAAGAACGCCAGCTCGAAAATCGCGCAAAGGTCTTTCAACGGATGCGCCGGCCTGACGAGAAAGCGGGCTTTCTCCGGGATCACCCCTTCAAGCGAAGAAAAAGCGCCGCTGAGCATCCCCGGGGAAGCGGCCAGACGCGGACGAAACTCTCTCTTGTCTATCCCGCCGGCCAGACATAAAAGCTGCGTTTGGGCTCCGCCCAGTTCCAGTTTTGTTATGACATATAAAAGATTAAGCGTCGGCATAACCATAAGGTTACCGGGAAATGAATTCCACTTTGCCCCAGCTCGCGAGTTTATTGCCGACGATAATGATGATACCGGACACCCCTCGGATCGAACGACCGAAAGAAATAGCTTCCCGCATGTCTGCCGCCGAAGAAACGCGGTTGCAGACCGCGGTAGCCGCCGCGTCGGCCAGGGCGGCGTCCGGAGATAGAATAACCACGCTGTCGGCGCGGCCGAAACTGAAGGAATGCCCGAAAGCGCCGGAAGAGGTGCATATCCCCAAAGGCATATCGCGCGGTGCGACGTTGATCGCCAATTCCCGCCAGCAGGGCAGATCCTTTCCGGCGAATATTCCCACGCGTTTCGCGGCCTTTCCCGCGAGAAAGACGTCTCCTCCGTTCTCCACTACTGCCTCCCGGCACCCTTTATTTAGCAGGCGGCGGCCTACAGCTTCGGCGATAGCCCCGGCTACCGAGGCCATCGGCCCGACCCCCGCTCTCCTGCCGGCGGACGCCATGCGTTTCACCAGCGGCGCAGCCGAAGAAGAGACTTTAACCGGCTCCAGGCTCGTCAGAAAACGGTTATCTTTCTTTATATAAGCTATGATATCGCTGCGGAAGGACTCTACCGCCGCGCGGCAATCATCGTAATCGAAAAGCATATCCGTAATTATCTGCAGGTCGGTCTCACACACGGCCACCCGTCCGGAATGCAGACCTTTAGTCTTCATCCAGTCCCGGTAAAAACGCGGCTGGAACCCGCGTTCTTCAATTGCTTTGTTCATTCTTTTTGAACAGGTCCAGAAAACGGTCTTCGTATTCCTTATAGACGTTCCACTTGTCCAGTTCCAGTTTTAATTCGGCGGCCTTGCTGATGTCGGTTTTGACCTGGGAAAAAAGCCTTTCTATTTTCTCCTTAACCGAAGACGGCAGCCGGGTAAGCTGGCCGAGGCTTTTCTTTATCCGCTCTATTTCATCCTCCCCTATAGGACTTGACTGCGGCCCTGATTTGAGAAAATCCATCAGTTTGTTTATCTCCGTCTCCATGCTCTGGGCTTGTTCCAACAGCGGATTTAGGTCTATCTCAAGCTTGAGGATACGGCAAAGCGCTTCTAAAACCGCATAAGAGGCGCGCGGATTCTCTATCTGGATTGTATACAACGGGATCTCTCCCAGCAGACAAAAACCTTCGAAACCGGCACGTTTGGCGATGCCGAGAAAAAGCCCGTTCATTCCGCTGATCTGACCTTCGTTAAGCCGGTTAAGGTTGTATTTTTTCAGTTCGGCGTTCACCGCAGCTGAGGTGCCGCTAAACCAGACCGAGGGGACCTGCGTGTGCTCGATCGGCTGCGGGATTGCCGCCAGGTTCACGACGGTTTTTATCTTCAGCAGTCTGGCCACCTGTATTATCTTCCCGGCATATTCCTCCGCCCCCGCGAGATCCGGCTGGGCGCTCCCCAGAAAAATCACGATGTCGTTTTGCCCGGACTTGTTCTTCCAGACGTAAAAGTTGCTCTCCGGCAGATCCGGCAGAGACACGATACCGTCCTGCACGCTGCAGCCGGTGAGATAAAAGGATTTTCCCGGGTCTATAGAAGCCGCCGGTTCCGCATGCAGCTTCTCGATAAGATAAGATGCCGATTTGAAAGCTACCTCTCCCATCCCCGGCCAGGCAAGTATCAAAAACGGGTTTTTTAAACGGGGTTTCCTGTATATTTTGATGCCTTCACTCTTCATAAGCTGCTCCTTATCGCAAGTCTTTCGCAGAAGAAAAACTGTAATTTCGCAGGAAGGTTTCCAGTATTCCCGCTCCTCTGTAGAGGTTGTCTATTTTCACGTATTCGTCGCTAATGTGATTGCATCCTTCGCAGCCGAAGCCGGTCGCGACCGCCGGTATCCCGCGTTCCTGAAAAAAGGTGATCACCGTGGCTCCTTCCGACCCGCTGATCTTCGGCCTTACCCGGCGGCTGAGCATTGCCTCCCGAAGATGTTCAACCAGCGGGTGCTCCAATCCGATGCTATAGGGACGCTGCAGACTCTGCACCGCTATTTTATAGCGGCCGCCGGCGTTCTTTTTCAATATACTTTTGAGTTCCGACAGTATCCGGACCGGCGAGGTCCCCGGTAAAAACCTTATGTCAAGTTCTAAGTCGCACCGATCCGCCACCACGTTAACTTTATCCCCTCCGCGGATCGTTCCCGCGTTTACCGTGGGCGGACGCAGGTATTCGTGCGGCCTGGAAGGAAATTTGTGCTTCCGGATATCGCTTATGACGGCCGCTGCCCTGTCTATGGCGCTGTCGCCCAGCCAGGGATAAGCGCCGTGAGCCCTCTTGCCCCGGATGCTCACCGTAAGATGTATCAGCCCTTTCTGCGCCACCACGATGCTGAAGTCGTCGGCATCCAGGACCACGGCCGCGTCCGGATTGAGAATGCGTTTCTCCAGCAGAGGTATGATGCCGTAATGAGAACCGGTCTCTTCATCCGCCGTGGCGGCCAGTATAAGATTGTATTCGAGTTTCCTGCCGCTCTCGACAATACCGGTGATTGCTTCCATAGCCGCGGCAAGGTCCCCTTTCCTGTCGGTGGCGCCCAGGCCGTAAAGTCTGCCGTTGATGACGGTTCCCGCGAACGGTTTTTTTGTCCAGCTGCCTCCGCACGGCACGGTATCGAGATGCGGCGTCAACAACAGCGAGCGCCTGCGGTTTTTACCTTCCAAGAGGGCGATCAGATTGGAACGTTTCTCTTTGAACTCATATATCTGTATCTTCAGCCCCAGCCTGGCAAGATAATCTCCGGCAAACCTGGCTATATGGAATTCGTTACCACCGGGATTCTCGGAATTTATGGAAATAAGCTTTTTTAACAGAGAAACAAGCCGCTTTTTCTTGATCATCTTTTTCCTTGAACGGTTATATTATACGCTATACTTACTACTGCATTGTAAAACAAGTTCTTAATACTGGAGAATCGAGAGTAGAAAGTTGACCGATATTTAAACCGGTATTTATTTTTCTAATTTCGCTTTTCGATTGCTCTGTGCGCTGTTAGAAAAATCTCTTCAACAGCGCACTAATGCCCGCACGTCGAACAATTCCCTCCGGAACATCCGCTGCATCCTGCGGAGGCGCGTCCGTCAGGCGCGGATGCGGGTCCGGATTTGAAGGCGAAGCGCGACACGAGCCTCGCCAGACTGCGGCTTCCGCACCACTGGCATACGGGTTCTTCTCCTGCGCTGCGCAGTAAACACTCCGAACGCCTGCCGCAATCCCGGCAATCGTATTCGTAAATCGGCATTTTGTTACCCGTTGATTTCTTACGGACAGCCGACCCGGCTGCCGAATCTTTTGAAGCTTCCGATAACGGCTAAGGTCAATAAACCGGCATCGGTTTTCGGTTACGTTAACCAACAGAACCCGGCCTGAGTGGAGCCCCTCTTCTTCTATTTTCCGGAGAAGCCGATGCTTCGCCGATACACAGCTCATATTCGGCTATCTGCTTATTCAAGCGACCTCCCCGAAGCTTCACACGAGTGAATACCTGGCCTTTCAATTAGCCAGGGTATATCCCACAAGGGCAAGGTGTAACACAGCGGTGAATACTTAGCCTTCCGATTGGCTAAGGTGTAACACAAAGGTGTATACTTAGCCTTCCGATTGGCTAAGGTAAACCCGGGTTAAAACCCGGGGATTAATGGGCGAGGGGATTAAATCCCTTTTAAAGGGCAATTTCCGCATAAAGGATCTTTTTTGCGGCAGAAATCCTTGTTCAGGCGCACGATCAAAGCGTGGTATTCATTGAATAATTTTACATCACATTTCAAATTCTGCATAAACAATTTTTGCACTGCCGCGTAATCCTCCCCGCCGTTCAGGAGCCCGTGCCGCAAGGCGAACCTGCGGGTATAAGCGTCCACCACAAATACCGGCCTGTTGAAGGCGTAAAGAAGTATGGAATCGGCGGTCTCCTGGCCGATCCCTTTAACGGCAAGCAGCCGCTCGCGCAGGTACTGTGTCTCGGCGCTTCTCGCCCTGTCGAGGTTCCCTCCAAATTCCCTGTCGAAGAATTCCAGCAGACAGGCCAGGCGCGAGGCCTTTATATTATAATACCCCGCCGGACGTATCAAGGCCGAAAGCTTCTCCCGGGGCATTCCGCGCAAGGCCCGGAAAGAAACCGCTTTTGCCTTACGGAGATTGGCAATCGCCCTCTCCACGTTGCGCCAGCTGGTATTCTGCGTCAGCACGGCTCCGACGGCCACTTCCAGCCGCGTCTTCGCGGGCCACCAACGCTGACTGCCGAAACAGGAGAAAAGCCTGCGGTAAACGGTAATAATGGCGCTCCCCGTGCTGATCCTTCGGCGAGCCCTGGCAGTAGCGCGCCTGCGGAACCGCTTAGGAGCGCCCGGAGTTTTTTCGTCGATTAAACCCGTGTTGCAAAATACCGAAAAAGAACGTTCCCTCATGGCCGCGCGCTTATTTTATTTGCAACGGGTTATAACGGTAATAGGCAAAAAGAGTGTATGCCGTGCCGGAGACCGAACCGGTACGTTTGCCTTTCGGAGATATCCAGCCGTGTCCGGTATCCACGGAATCCTGGGTGGCATAAGGCAGACAACTCTGCCCCTGACCGGAAGGAGACGGACTGGAAACGATCAGATTGACCAGCCCGTTTAGATATTCGTCCGCCTTCGCCTCGTACATCTGGACTTTCGATTCTATTCCCTTGGCGGAGTAAAAATCGGCCATTATGCGAAACGCCAGTATCATCTGGGCGGTCCATTCTGAAGATACCACCCCGCCGCGGGCGAGATGCTCTGCGGCCGAGAAATCGAATCCCTTGATCTTGACAGTCCGGTTATCCTGCTTTACATACTCCGCCTCAACCGCGCAATGTTCCTCGGCGAATTCCATGATCTTGTCGGGATTCATCCCCACTGCCTCCAGCTGCGCCGGCCCCACGGCGGCGATCGCCCAGGCGTAGGTGTCGGTGGCTATCGTGGAATCGCCTTTACCGCGGTTTATCGGGATATCGCTGCGGTTATAAGTGTTAACCACCAGCCAGTTCAATATCTTGTCCCTGCCGACGAGATACTCCGTGTCCCCCGTCATTTTATAGAGCATGTTGCAGAAAGAATAAGCGTCCAGGTTATGTTCGGTAGAGAACCATTCTGCCTCCGGTCCGCCCCGCAGCCCGCCGTCGGCGCCCTGCAGCCTCATCACTCCGGCGTATATATCTTCTGCCAGCGGCAGGTATGCCCTGTCTCCGGTCCTGTTGGTGTAGTGAAGCGCCGCTATCCCGAGCCAGATGTTCGGCCCGCAGTGGACTACATATTCCGCCGGCGAGCCGTCGTCTGCGTAATAGGCGTTGTAGAACAAACCGTCCCCGCGCTTGGCTTTTTTGGCGAAGAAATCAAGCATAGTCCTGGCTCTCTCCGTGTCGGAAAAAAGTAAATACGCCTGCATAGCCAGCGACTGGTCATAGATGAACGCCCAATCCTTCAGGGAATCGTCCCCTTCGAAGCTCATCACCAATCCGGTGCGCGAATTCTGATGAACCGTCAGCCAGTGGTAGATCTTGTCGAAGTTGGCCTTTTCCACTTCGGTCCGCCGCTTGTCCAGTTGCAGCAGCTCTTCCGTGACCTTGTTCTCCTTGTGCTGAAGAGCGATCAGCTGCGCCTGCAGTTCATTCTTCTCTTTTGTCAGGCTGTTTAACGCCGCGGTGAGTTTTTCCGCCTTGCGTTTCTCTTCGCTCTCTTTCCGGCGTTCCACTTCCAAAGAATCCATGCGCACCTGCAACGCCTGCATTTTGAGCTGCAGGTCCTGTTTTTCTTTGCTGATATCGCTGATCTTCTGCTTGGCCATCACCGATTCCTGCAGGATGGTGACCAGTTGTTTGACCAGCATCTTGTTGCCCTTCAACAGCCTCATATTCATGTAGCTGTTGACCCCCAGGAATAGGCCGAGCAGGATAATCACAGCCACCGAAGAGGGGAAAATGGCCTTTTTCGTTATGGCGTAACGCATTATACGATCGTTTTGCCCCTCGTCGATATTCTCGTATATGAGGCCTATCAGGCATTTGCGCCCCGGGCCGGGCACTTCCTTGACCCAGGCGACCCGCCCGCTGGCGGTAACGGGAGTCTTTATCAACGGGATCTCGATGATCAAATCCAGCACCGCCTGCGGATCGGAAACGAATTCCAGCAGCTGCCGGGAAGGATTATTGACGGCAAGACAGATACCGCCCTTGCTGATATCGCTGGTAAATCCCTGCAGCCAGTCCGGCGAGTCCTCTTTCTTGTCCCCGCCGAAAACGCGGAACTGCACGGGCAGAACTGAATCAAGACGTATGTATTGCCTGCGTTCCTGGTCGGCCTGGTTCTGCTGCTGTTGCTGCATCATCTTTTTTCCTTTTCAAGAACAACTCGCTCTTTTGTCTTCAGGGCGAGCCGCCGGGAGAATTCCCGGAAATTTTCGTATTCGGCTGCGGATATCCTTCTACGCTTGATTTCCGTTTTCTGCCGGAAGACAAGACTATTGCCTTTAAGGGAATATTCCACGTCCACCCTTAACCACGGGCTTTCCTCGCTGAAACTACCGGGCAGATACCTGATCTTCCATCCCGCCGGCAGGACAATCTCCTGCACGCTTTCCCGGCGGTCCAGCATATCGAATTCAATATCATAAATCCTCTTTCCCCTTGCCGTCAGAGAAGTGTCGGCGTAAGCCATGCCGGGAAGGATGCGCAAATCTCCCGCCGGAATAAAATAATCGCCGCCGCGGAATGAATAACTCAGAGCTACCGGAATATCCAGGTTAGCCAGACCGGAGATATCATATCCCTCCAGCTCCGCGCCCACGGCGATCTCCTGTATCCTCTGAGTAAGCGACTGCTTAATCATATCCGGCTGCGTGTACTGCAGCCAGTATCTCTGGCCCTGACCGTACACTCCGCCGGCGGTGACCTTTCTCAAAGCTGAAATACCGTATTGTTTCTGCGGGGATATCTTCAACTCCTGCACGAGCAGATTATGCCCCGGAGGGAAAAGAGGCGTTTCTGAGATCTCGTAGCCTTCCGGGCGGAAAATCAGCACCCTGCGGGCCTGATCCCCGGTCGGCAGATCGCCGAAAGAACAAGTCTCGGCCGTGGGATCCATAAACACAAGTCCGCTGCTCAATTCCACAGCCGCGATGCAGTGATCGAATATAACCGCCGGGAAATCAGGATTAAGATTATACGTGTCCTGCGTTGGTATCAATACCGGCCAGGCTTTCAGGCCGGCTTCTCGCAGCATGGTTACCAACAGCACCGCCTGGTCCTTGCAATCCCCGTATTTATTGCGGAAAATATCCCCCGCATTGTGCGGTTCGTATCCCGCCCGGCCGTATTCCACCGCCACGTATCTGATCTGCCCGGCGCAATAATTATAAATCGCCCGGGCTTTCTCCTCTTCCGAACGGCATTTATACAGCAGTTCTTTCACTTTGCGGCGGACCGGCCCGTCGCTCGCGATCTTATCCCGGGAAAGAGAATCCCACCAGTCATATATCTCCCGCCAGGAGGAAAAAGAAGATATCAGTATGGAAGGGTTTATTTCCGGGGAGGGCGGCATCTGCGGCTCTGGGATTATCTGCGGGACGGAACGGAAGCTCCACTTGTAGACTATGGCATCTTTATCTCTCTCCACGGAGGGGGCAAGCCTCGCCCCGAAATCGTTGAACTTCTCGTTCAACAGCTTTATCCTGGCCTCTTTGCCGGGAGAGAGGCGCAGGGAAAAGTCTGCGTGCAGGATCGGTTCGGAGCTCTTTACCGGATAATGAGAGACGAATTCCTTTCCCGCCAGCAGTTCGTTGCGCACTATGCGGAATTTATATTCTATTACCGCTCCTTCTCCTAATTCCGGAAAGGAAATAATGAGAACTCTTGCATTGCTGTAAAGCGGGAAATTGAGATATTTCGAAACGTCCCGCAGGTGCCGCCCTCCGACCTCGACCATTGAACCGTCGGGCTTGATTACGCGCGCGAATCCCAACTCCACTTTCTCATAGGTGGAATCGTACTCTATCTTGGCTTCCGAAAAATCCTCCTTGCCGCGTTGATTCAATATCTTCACCGCGTAATGGCAGTCGCTGACCTCCCTGTTGTCCGCGGTGATCTCAACCGACTCCCGGGCGAACAGTATCAAGGCCCCGGCCTCCGGGTACTCGGCCTGCCCTCCGGAGGAGCTTATCAGGGCTCGCATCTCGCCGCCGGCCGTGCCCGGTCCGGATGACTTGACGATGGATTCTATCCTTTCAGAAGCAAGAGACAGGAATTTCCCTGATTTTATCTTCCTGTAAACGGAAAGGGCGTCATCGAACAGGTTGAGTTTTTCGCAGGTCCGGCCGTAATAATAAAGATATTCTCCGCCCCCGCCCGGATTCTTTTTAAATATTTCCAGGGCGCCGGTAAAATCACCGGAGCGGAAATAGGACATGGCCAGCATACGCTGGGCTTCCGGAAAATCCAGCCCGGACAATTCGGCGGCAGCCTGTTCGTATTCCCCTCGGGAGAAATAAAGACTGCCCAGTTCCAGTCTCGCCTGCGGACCTTTTATGCTGCGGTAAATGGCCGCCGCGCGTTTATAGAATACGTCGGAGCGGTAAACATAATTGCGCGCTTCGGAAACAGGAGGTCCGTCACCGCAGCCGGCGGAAAATAACATCAGCGCCGCGCATGCGGCCGAGAGAACAAACGGTATTGTGCGACTTTTTTTTGCCATGATTGACGGGTTTGAGATCACTGCCGCTTTTGTCATACATTCTATCTCTTTCACTGCCGGTTGCATAGTTATTTTATGCCCCCGCGGGGAAAACAGAATATGCCTGCACTATCTCCCGCGGACGATAAGACATCTTTACCCTGCGCAGGTTCTCCAGCCCGGAATCGTCCATCACGTTTATGCTTCGATACCCGTCCAGGCTGCGGCAGAACTCCCGGAAGATGAACTGCGCGGCGCCCTTGCAGGAAAGATCGGTGAATTCATAAAGCACGCAGAAGGTATCCGCGTTCAGGGGATACCCGAGAGTGAACCCCTTCAATTTTCCCTCTACGAAAAGCGCCCCTCCGCGGTAAGCCAGGACGCCGGAGGCCGAGAGCGCCCTGTCCAACGCCAGGCGCGAGTCGGCGATCATCCCGTCGTAAACCTTGTCTTTTCTCTTCCGCCGCTGTCCCGCCCATGTCCCGTAAAGCTCGTGTATTTCTTTGCGCGAGGCGAAACGGAAATCCCGGTATTCGTATCCGTAGTTTCCGGCGAAATGATTGCAACAGGCCCGTTTATGTTTGAAGGCGTTGCCGCGCAGGCCCGTCAGGTCATCTCTGGAACAGATATATTCGCGCATCGAAGGCCGGGCCCGGTAAGCTTCGCCGAAAGCGACAAGCATTTCCTCGGGGACATTCTCCATTCTGCCGACCCCGGCGGCAGCCCCGTTCTTTTCCCGCATGTAAAGAAAACTTCTGCTCGCCGCTTCCCTCCGGCACTCCTCCCCTTTACCAAGAGGCGGAAGATAAAGGAACCGTCCGTTCTTGTCCTCGAAAAAAACGCAAAAGCAGTCTTCGAATATCGCCCACCTGATCCGGTAAAGCCCGCTCCAGATGTATATGTTCTCCGCGGCGTAAGCGCTCAGACGGCAGCCGTTGAAAAGCGAGAGGTATTCCAAAAAACAGGGTTTATGTTCAGGCAGCAGATCGACCGGTCCCATTTTTAAATCTTGATTTCGGCAAACTCCGGCATCTCCCCCGGATAAGACTGGAGCAGCCTCTTCTCCCTGCGAAAAAGCTCCAGCCGCGCAGGCGAATTAAGATATTCCGCCAGATACGCGGCGTATTCGCGGAAAGAAGGATATTTGTGATACTCGGCCGCAAACGGACAGTTCATGTCCAAACAGAGAAACACCCTGCCGTTGTCGGGGTTAAGATTTATCAAAAAAGGATAAAGCCTGCACTCCAGCGGACGGCGGGAATAAAACCTGCAGGAATTCCCGGAAGGAGAAAAAAGAACGCAATAATGAAGCCCCTCTTCGGGAGCTGGGACGGTAGCAAGCCTCCCGTCGGCAACGACGCCCTCCCCGGGGCAGGCCTTAGAAACGCTGTCCTGCTCTACGCTGCTCAGGACAGGAACCCAAATGGAATTCCCCTCCGAGAATCGGCAGCACCCCCGGCATTGCAGGCACACGGAGCAATCCAGCAGTTGTCTTATCATTTCACCACGCTGCCCGGAGTCACCCTGCGCAGCGGGGACACTATGCACACTCCCTGCTCGTCCGAAGCCGCCAGCAGCATCCCCTGGCTCTCCACGCCGCGCAGCACCGCCGGTTCGAGATTATTCACCAGCACAACCTGTTTCCCGATCAAATCTTCCTTTCCGTAACCGGCGCGGATGCCGGCGACGATCTGTTTTTCACTGCCTCCCACGTCGACCTTCAGCACGTAAAGCCTGTCCGCCTGCGGGTGCTCGATGGCATCTTTTATTTCGGCGATCCTGAATTCCAGTTTCTTGAAATCATCTATCGTAGCCATGTCTATCCTCCTATTCGTTAGTATTATATCATAACAGAGAGACCCCGGGCAGGACTGTTTTACCGTAGGGGGCTTGGCGACATCAAACGCCGGCGTTCCTGGATCGGAAAGGAGAAGGGGAGAGAAAACGGGGTCGACGAGATTTGAACTCGCGATCTTCGCCGTGACAGGGCGACGTGTTAAACCAGGCTACACTACGACCCCTTAAATTACAGAGTGTTTTTTATTATACCCGCATTCGGGGTTTTTGCAATCTTTTGTTTATTCCGGCGGCGGGCATTATCGCAAGATACTGCCGCGCAGAGAGATAAAATTCTGTCTGGCAGGCACGCCCCGAATGGTTTCTATGTTTCTCCTGCCTCCGGCAAACAAAAGAAGAACACTGGGCGGTACAGGACTTGAACCTGTAACCTCTTGAATGTAAATCAAGCGCGCTAACCAATTGCGCCAACCGCCCGCAGAGAAACAAGTATAATTTATAAATCCACCGCTGTCAATGCGCGCGCACGATATCCTTCACGCGCATTAGGCGGGTCAGATTACCTCGCTCTATCTCGTTAAGCTTCTGGGTGATGTAACGTATGGTGTCCTGCAGTGAAGGGATCAGCATATATTCCAGAGCGTTCACGCGGCGCCTGGTGCGCTCGATCTCGTCGGCAAGGATCTCCAGCGATTTGAATATCCCGGCGAGCTTCAGAACGGTTTGAATATAGTCTTTCGAAGAATCCACGGCCAGGTCGAACTCCCCGGATATCCCCAGCAGAGGATAATGCCTGCTCACGGAAAGGCCTTCCAGTCTCAACGCCGGGACGCTTACGTTCATTATCCTGGCCCTGGAAACCTCCAGGCGCAGAGCAACTTCCACTTTCCCTGCCGCCGAAAGGAATTGCTCGGGGGAAGAAGTGATGCGGCAGTAAGTAAGCGCCCGCAGGATCTCCGCCGTCTTGATGCGGAATTCCTCTTTAGCGGAGTCTACCTCCTTCAACATCAGCATGAACCTGCGCATCATCTCCTCCAGTTTGTCCTGAAGGAGCTTGTGCCCGCGCCTGGCCAGCGCCGACCTGCGCCTCAGCCGCAACAATTCCATTCTGTTCGGGTTGACTCGCAGAATCATGTTTTCCTTGTTACGCCGTAATATTTATCCAGATACTCCTGCCGGATGCGTTTTAACTCCTGGCGCGGCAGTTTTCGCAAAAGGTCCCATCCCAGATCCAAAGTCGCCTCTATACCCCGGTCTTCGTCCTCTCCCTGACGCACGAAATGGTCTTCGAAAGAGGCGGCAAATTGCAGATAAAGCTTGTCCGTCTCCGAGAGCGCGGCCTCGCCGAGAATCACCGCCAGCTCCCGCGCCTCCTTGCCTTTTGCGTAACAGGCGAAAAGCTGGTTCAATACGTCGGAGTGATCCTCTCTGGTCTTTCCCCTGCCTATACCCTTGTCCTTCAAACGGGATAGACTGGGCAGAACGTCCACCGAAGGATATATGCCTTTACGGTGCAGGTCTCTGGCCAAGATAATCTGGCCTTCGGTGATATAACCGGTAAGGTCCGGGATAGGATGCGTTTTGTCGTCTTCGGGCATGGTCAACACCGGCAAGAGAGTGATCGATCCCTTTTTATCCTTTATCCTGCCGGCGCGCTCGTAAAGAGTGGCCAGGTCGGTGTAAAGATATCCCGGATAGCCGCGCCTGCCGGGGATCTCTTTTCTGGCCGCGGAGACCTCGCGCAGCGACTCGCAGTAAAATGTCATATCGATGAGTATTACCAGGACGTGCATATCCAGGTCGAAAGCCAGGTATTCCGCGGCGGTGAGTGCCAGACGCGGGGTAGATATCCTTTCGATTGCCGGATCATTGGCGAGGTTTATGTAAAGAACGCTGCGCTCGATCGCGCCCGTCTGGCGGAATCCGCGCATGAAAAAATCCGCCTCCTCGAAAGTAATTCCCATGGCTCCGAAAACCACCGCGAACTCCTCGTCTTTCCCCAATACCCTGGCCTGCCTGGCGATCTGCGCCGCCAGGCGCGAATGCGGCAGGCCGGAAGCGGAAAAGATCGGCAGTTTTTGTCCGCGCACCAAGGGATTCATTCCGTCGATGGTAGAGATACCTGTTTGGATGAACTCGGAAGGATAAGCGCGTGCGTCCGGGTTCATCGGGTTACCGTTGATGTCCCTCTTTGCCGTGGCGATTATCTCCGGACCGTTGTCCCGCGGCCGGCCCGCTCCGTCGAAAACCCGGCCGAGTATGTCAGGGGAAACCGGCAGTTCCTGTGTCCTGCCGAGGAAACGCACCTTGGCGACGACGTCCATCCCGAGAGTGCCCTCGAACATCTGCACCAGGGCCCTGCTGCCGTCTGCCTCCAGGACTTTCCCCCGCCGCATCCTCCCGTCGGAAAAAAGGACTTCCACCAGTTCGTCGTATTTCACGTCCACTGTCTTTTCCACCACCACCAGCGGCCCGGATACAGAAGCCACAGTCACATATTCCTTAAGCATAGCTCCCTCTCAATTCTTTTTCCAGAGACTGGAATTCCTCCAGTTTGTCCTCGGGGATGTATTTTGCCCGGCTGATCTTCTCCCGCACCGGCAGGGCAGCGATCTTCTCCAATTCCCCGCCGCGCTTCAGACTCTCCCGGGAGAGCCGGTCGAAAAGAATCACGGTCTTCAACATCATGTATTGTTTGCGCAGAGAGGTGTAAGTGTCCACCTCGTGAAAAGCGTTCTGGTGCAGGAAATCCTCGCGGATCGAGCGGGCGGTCTCCAGAGTGAGCCTGTCCTCCGCAGAAAGTGATTCGATCCCCACCAGCCGCGCGATCTCCTGTAACGAGGATTCCTCCTCGAGTATGCGCATGGCCTCCTGACGCAGCAGGGAAAACTCCGCATTAAGATTGCCGGATATATAGTCCTGCAGATTATCGTGGTAAAGTGAATAGCTGGTCAGCCAATTGATGGCTGGAAAATGCCTCGCATGGGCAAGTTTATCGTCCAGCCCCCAGAAAACCTTGACTACCCTTAAAGTGGCCTGCACAACGGGATCGGAGAGGTCTCCGCCCGGAGGGGATACCGCTCCCATAATGCTCAACGCCCCCACGCGGCCCTCCGAACCCAGACAAGTGACCTTTCCGGCGCGTTCGTAAAATTCAGCCAGCTTGGAAGAAAGGTATGCCGGATATCCCTCTTCTCCCGGCATCTCCTCCAGCCTGCCGGATATTTCTCTCAACGCCTCGGCCCAGCGGGAAGTGGAGTCGGCCATGACCGCCACCGAATATCCCATATCACGGAAATACTCCGCGATGGTAATCCCGGTATAAATAGAGGCCTCGCGGGCCGCCACAGGCATATTGGAAGTATTGGCTATGATAACGGTGCGCTCCAGCAGAGGCCTGCCGGTGCGCGGATCTCTTAATTCCGGGAAGCTCAACAGGAGATCGGCGCATTCGTTACCACGCTCTCCGCAGGCGATGTAAACGATTACCTGCGCGTCGGACCACTTGGCTATTTCATGCATGGTCACCGTCTTTCCGGCTCCGAACGGGCCGGGAATACAGGCCGTGCCGCCTTTGGCTATCGGGAAAAATGTATCCACCACCCTCTGTCCGGTAAGAAGCGGTTCAACGGGAGAAAATTTCTCTTTGACCGGACGGGCGACGCGCACCGGCCAACGCCGGCACATATCGATCTCCTTGACCCCGCCGGGCGTCCCGATCTTCGCCACCGCCTGCGTAACGCTGAAATCCCCTTCGTATATCTCCCTGATCTCTCCCGATATCCCGGGGGGAACCATGATTTTATGCACCAGAAGCTCGGTCTCCTGCACGGTACCCAGGATGTCTCCGGGAACAACCCCATCACCCGGTTTCAGGCGGGGAGAAAAATGCCATTTTTTCTCCCTCCCCAGTATCGGAACATCTATCCCCCGCGGCAGAAAATCGCCGGAACCGGCGCGGATCACGGACAGCGGCCGCTGTATCCCGTCGTAAATGGAACCGAGCATGCCGGGACCGAGTTCGACGACCAGCGGCTCACCGGTAAGATAGACCGGTTCGCCCGGCCCTATCCCGCTGGTCTCTTCATAGACCTGTATATAGGCCCGGTCCCCTTTCAATTCTATGATCTCCCCCACCAGCCTCATCTCTGAAACCCGCACGATGTCGTACATCTTGGCCCCGACGCAGTCTTTTGCCACAACCAGAGGCCCGGCAACCTTCACTATCTCCGCTTTTTTCATTACAACGCTCCTGTCGCTTTTAACCGGATATCTTTTATCATCTGCTCAAGAACCCCTTCCCCTCCGGCAGCCGAAAACGGCAGGAACACCGGCAGCGGTTCTTTGCGGTATTTATTGAACTCCGCCGGCGCGGCCCGGAAAATACCTTCTTCCACAAGGCAAACGGCTGCCCCGGAAACGGCAATCTCTTCAAGCAGGCCGGGAAGACCGGGGAGGCCGGGTAAAGAATAGACCGCGAACCCGAGAGCGCGGAATCCGGAAACGTCCGCTTTCATACCGAGGACTGCCAAAGGTTTTTGCTCTTTATTTTCAGGCATAAACGGCGTTAATCCTCTCCTGTATCTTCTCCTGCGGGAATCCCGAGAATTTACCGAGCAGCACCAGGCGTATCAGCTCAATTTCATTCATCCTGGCGTAATAATAAGCCACAAGCGGCTCCGGGCCGCAACTGATGTACTTTGCCGGCCGCAGTACCTCGATAAGGAAATCCTTCACGCGCTTTTCCAGCCGGATAAAAGAATTCCTTTCTTCGACACCGCGTATGCCGTCTTCCAGGGCGATCGCATAATCCACGATGCGCCCGCGCTTATGGACGTTGGACAGTAAATGCAGAAATGCCGCCGTCTCCTTCGCGTAAAGACGGATAAAATCTTCCGCGGCCAGAAACCCCCCCGCAGCGAGTTCCGGCGGCAATTCTGCCTCCGGCCTGCGGCATGAACGCATACGCAGAAAAACCCCGATGTTATACAGATCCGCCGCGTGCCGGAAATAATCCGCGATCAACCCCTGTTTTATTCCGGCCAGAAGAACGTCCAGCCGCAAAAGACTTTCCGGCTCAAGCAAACGCAGCAGGCGGACTTCCGGCAGCAACTGCCGCACCAGCCGTTCCAACCCCGCCTTTTCGCCGCGGAGAAACTCCTCCACTCCGCGGACATCCTTCGCCTCCAAAAGCCGGTCGCCTTCCGGCAGGGCCTCGGCGAACAACTTCAAGGCTTCTTCTCGTCCGCTTTCCGCGGCCTGCCGGAAAACAGCGCTGCCGAGAAGATTCCTCTCCATCGCCCTGATCTTGCCCACGCTGTACCAATAGCTCGTCTTAGACATCATACCGGATATACCTTCTATTCGGAGGCCGGAATTTTTGTCAGGAACTCCCTGATCTCCCCCGCTTTTTCTTCATTCCTGTTCTTTTCGAATATTTCCGCGGCGCGCGACAGGCTTTGCCGGGAAAGAGCAAAATCGCCGTCCAGATAAGCGGCCGTGCCCAAAAGACTGCTTATCTCTCCGTCATCCGGGCTCAATTCCGCGGCCTTTTTGAGCGACGCCACCGCGTTCTTATAGTCCCCCAGGGAGAACTGATTGACCCCCAGATTAAAATATATTTCCGGGTCAACGGGACTCAACGCCGCCCCCTTCTTCAAATACTCTACCGCCTGCTTCGCGTCCCCGGTAAAATAGGAAGAAACGCCTAAATAGTAATAAAGATTCGCATCCTGCGGATTTAGTTGTACCGCTTCCTTGAATACCTCAAGCGCTGCCGCGTACTTCTTTTCTGCCATATTGGCCGCTCCGCGGAACACCAGCACCGCGTAGTCGGCCGGGACCTTGCCTGTCTCGGCGTCTTCCGCCATTGTCAACCCCTCCCGGAGATTGTAATCTCCGGGGGTTTCCTTTAATCCCTCCCTGAACCTGTCGGCCGACTCTTTGAATTTCCCTTCGGCCGCGAGTTCCAGCGCGGAAAAGAAGAGATCGCCGCCGGAATCCGCCCCGCCCGTATCTTTCTTCACGAAGACTTCTTCCGCCGGCCGATCGTCCTCAAGGATATCCTTAATATATTTCAACTGGTAATATATCCCGGAGCCGTTAATATCTACTTTAACGTAATCCTGCGTCTTCTCCACGATACGGCCGTTTATCTCCTTGCCTGATTTCAGGATTATCCTGGCCGCAAAAACATCGCCTGAACATAAAAACAGAAATGCCGGAATGAGCGGTAAAATACGTAATCTGTCGGACATATATCCTCTCTATTACACTATGAAAAAAGCGCTGCCGCGACTTCGCTCTCGAAATCCTGCCGCAGCTCTTCCAGGTAAAACCCGACCTCTTCCGGGACGCTCTTTATCCCCTCCGGAGAAACCTGTTCTTTCATCAATTTCTTTTCCTCCAATAGCGGTTTCAGCCCGGCGAAAACGGAAGATAATAATTCGCGTTTAGCCTCCAGCCGCCGCTTTTTGGCCTCCAGGCGGCTGTCGATTATTATGCGGTCCTTCTCGGCGGCCGCCGCGCGTTCCGCCTTTGATACCTCTTCTCGGAACAGCTTTTCGGCTTCCTCGTCCGCGGCCCGGGATAATGCCGCTTTTTTTTCCACGGCCTCCGCGATGATCTTATCGCGCTGCATCCCCGCCTGTCTTACAATATGTTCAACGATGGGCTCTATAGCCATATCACTGCAGTTTTATGCCGTTTAAAAGAAAGAGGGTAATTACCAGGCCGAGAATGGCGTATGTCTCGACCAACGCCCCGTAAATAAGCGCCTTCATGCTCGCCTGCGGCTGTTTGGCGGCCACCCCGATGCCTGCCGCGCAGACCCTTCCCTGGTAAATGCCGGAAAACAGCCCGGATACGGCGATGGGAAGACAGGCCGCCATGATCTGCAGTCCCTGCCCGCCGGTCAAATGCGGCACGTTGCCGGTCAAGAGATTCAACTTGATTATGCTCGCCCAGAAACCGGCCACGAAACCGTAAATACCCTGCGTTCCCGGCAAGGCGACCAGGAGGAGCATGTTCCCGAACTTCTCCGGATCCTCGGATAAAACCCCGTTAGCGGCATCCCCCGCGGTGCCGACGCCGATGCTTGAACCGATACCGCATAAGAACACCGCCAAAGCCGCGCCTAATAAAGCGTAAAAAAGCCCCATCTCCATATGTACACCTCCGTCATTTTGTTGTTACCGGCCGAACGGTTTGATCCGCCGCCGTGGTTATATACGTGTACTTTCCTTCTTGGCGGAACGCCCTGAACGGCCTGCCGCCGGCCTCGAAAAACTTACCGAAGAACTCCAGATACTGCAGCCTGCTGGTGTGCACGTAAGCCCCGAGAAGGCTGATCGCCATATTCAGGATATGCGCGGCAAAAAGAACGCCGACGGCCGCCGCCGCTCCGATAATGCCGCCGATACCGTTCACCGGGCCGGAAGGAAAAAGCATGGTATTGATCGCCGCGCCTAACAGACTTCCCGTCAGTCCCAGCGCGAATATACGGCTGAAAGAAAGGGTGTCGGAAAGAAAATTGCCGGTGACGATCGAATACAACCCGAATCCCGACCAGAATATCTTAAGGCTGATATCTTTATTTGACCGCCAATTATAAAATACTATTAGTGCCCCGGCGGCAACGAACGAATATAAGGCGTACCCGGCCAGCCATGCCGGACCCATGCCGGTAAAAACAAGACATAGCCCCAGCATGCTGAATTGAACGAATAAAGAAGGGAGGTCCAGCGCGAAGGCTGCGAACCTGTCCCTTTTCAGGTCGCGGCAGAATTTAACCGCCACCCCGCAGGCAACCTGCAAGAAGCCGAATATCAAGGTGGCCCCCAGGAAAAGCATCGAATCCTTAACCGGATCGATAATGGCCAGCTTGCGCTGCAGTCTCTTGGCCCAGGCGAACGACTCCGGCAGCCTGCCGATCAGGTCCCCGAAGAACCCCCCGGTTATCATCCCGGCTATTACCGTAAATATTCCCATCCAGACCATCAGCCGCAGGAATATTTTTTCCGGCGGCGGCGGGCGGCGGCTAAAAAGAAAGGCGGCGGCGGCGAGAATGAGCAGACCGTAACCGGCATCGGCGATACAAAAACCGAAAGAGACCAGAAAGAACGGCGCCAGCAGGCCGGAGGGATCTATCCCCCCGTAAACAGGCTTACCGTAAAGGTCCGTTACCACTTCGAAAGGCTGCAGCAGCGGCCTGTTTTCCAGAGCGGAAGGAATGTTTTCCCCGGGAAACGGATCGGAAAGAAAAACGGCGGATTCCGGGAATTTCCTGTAAAGCTCTTCCTCTAATCCCGGGATGTCTTTCCGCCTCGCCCAGGCGCAGAGGGAAAAAGTGTATGCCTGTTTTTCCAGTGTCCCGGAAACCGACATCCTTTCCCTCAAACATAAAAGATAGTCGTGCACGAGCATCAACCGCAGGGCTTGTTCGGACATACGGCAGAACTGCCCCCGGATATCCTGCATTTTGTCGTCCAGAATCAGGCTTTCGATGTTGACCTCCAACAGCCTTTCCCTGACGGTCTCTTCGCCGGCGCCGAGAACGACGAAATTAAATTTCCGGCCCTTCAACAGCCCCTCTATTCTCTCGAAATTTTTCGCCAGATACACCACGGCCGCGTATAAGGTGCCGTCTGCGGTATTGACGATTTCCAGATGCGCCGGCGCTCCGCCCCCGGAGATATCGCGCAGAAGATTATCCTTCTCCCGCAAATCGACAGTCCCGAGAAAAACCCCGAACAGAGAAGAGGGATTCCGCAGGTCATCCAGCCTCGTCTCCAGAAAACGCCACGGCATAAGAGCAATCCGCTCCTGATTAAAGCGTTCTTTTCTGCGCTGCAATTCCTGATACTGTAAGCGGAATTTATTCAACTCGTCCAGAAAGGCCCTGACGTCGAAGGCCGCCGCTTCCTGCCTCAACTGCGCGGCGGAAATCATTACCCTCTGCTTGAGCATCTTGGAAAAAACGCCTCCCGGCCTGGAATAGGCGCCGAGAAAAGAAATGGCGTCTTCCAATTCCATGGGCTCTGCGCCCGCCGTTTTTCCGACGCCGGGCTGCGCAGTCCCCGCGGCCGGAGAAGAAATAATCTCCAGCTGCCCGCGATTCTGCAGAAAAGAGAGAATATCCATCCTGTCGCGTTCAAGCCCTATCAAATCTATTTTTTTGATACTGGATACCGCCATGCCGTTCTTCCCCGCGGTTCAACTGCCGGTTTTTTCCCTAAGGAGCCTGAATGCTTCCTGGAAAC
>JBAZDY010000002.1:0-47887 GCA_041654215.1 Candidatus Omnitrophota bacterium | reverse complement strand
CGTCCTTTTCAACTTCAGCGGGAACGGTTTCCTCGACCTCGCGTCTTATGACAAGTTTCTCGGCGGAGAGCTGAAAAATTTTTCCCATCCCGCCGCCGAAATCAGGCGTTCTTTGAAAAACCTGCCTGCAGTCTGCCTTACGGAATAACCGTTTCGGCGGGTCCGTTACCGAAATTATTTCAGAAAATGGGGTATTATTTGTGCGCGTTCCGCAAAGAGGGCCGTAGAAATGTCCCGCAAAAAACCGATAAAAGCCGTAGCGCTTATTTCAGGCGGCCTGGACAGTATACTCGCCGCCAGACTGATGATCGATCAGGGGATAACAATCCTGCCTCTGAAGGTCCTGCTGCCTTATCTGCCGCGCGAGCGCGATAGAACGGGAGCAAAAAGCAGGCTGATTTCCCGTCTGGAAGAATGGGCGGGAATGCCCCTTGCCGGGATCGACGCTTCCGGGGAGGCCGTCGCTCTCTTGAAGTCTCCCGAATACGGATTCGGTTCCAATATGAATCCGTGTCTGGACTGTCGGATACTGATGCTGAAGAAAGGCGCGGAGTTCATGCGGCAGGCGGGAGCCGATTTTGTAGTTACCGGGGAAGTCGTGGGGCAGCGCGGCATGTCCCAGCGCAGACAAGCTTTGGAGATCACCGACCGCGAAAGCGGGATTCCCGGTTTGATCCTGAGGCCTCTTTCCGGCCGGATACTGCCGGAGACCATACCTGAAAAACAAGGGTGGGTGGAGCGCGCAAAATTGCTCAGTCTAAGCGGGCGGTCCAGGCAGGCGCAATTGCGCCTGGCGGAATTTGTGGGGATAAAAGAACCGGTGAACGCCGCCGGAGGATGCTTGCTTACTGATCCGATTTTTTCCGGGCGTCTGCGCGATCTTTGCTGCCACGAAGGACTGGAGAGGAGAGAACTTGAACTGCTCAAGTTCGGCAGGCATTTCAGGCTTTCCGAAAAAGCAAAGCTCGTAGTGGGAAGAGATGAGGAAGAAAACGGGTTATTGGAATCCTTTGCCGGACCGGGCGATGTCCTTTTTTATACCATAGATGTGCCCGGCCCGGTCGCCCTGGCCAGAGGGGAGTTTGATGCCGGCCTTATAGCATTGTCGGGTTCGCTTCTGGCTTATTACTGCCGTCCGGCTCCGGGCAGCGGAGTAAAGATATCCCACAGGGTGCTGCCGGGAGGCGCGGAGACAATTTCGTATTGTTTGCCGGCTGACGAAAAGGCCCTGGAGGCATTCCGCATAGGTAAATAATTCTGCGTTTCGCCGCCGGGATAAAAAACTTCAAGGAGGGAAGATGACCAGATTGAGAAAAACAGCTGTTTTGTTGATCGTATCGGCGGCGGTCGTTATCGCCGGCATACTTCTGCGTCCGGCTAATCCGCGCCGGGTAGTGATAAGCAGGTTCGATTCCGGGGACGCGGTAAAAAGAGTGGAATACGGCAGCCGCGATTTTAATCTCGCGGTGGAAAGTTCCTTCAGGAGCGCCTCTGCTTTCGGCAGGTCTCTTAAATTGAGCCTGAAGCTTATCCCGGGAAGTTATAATTTTCTGGCCTGCGGGCAGGGCCTTATCGGAAAAAGATGCGAGTGGGAGAATCGGCCGGCAGGATTGGATTGGGATGAAATATCGGGGATATCTTACAGAATATTTGTCGAGCCCGTCAAAGGTACGAAGCAGAGACCTGTGATGGTCAGGATCGCCACCGATATCATAGACGGGGATGGAGAGATACTGCGTGCCTCCAGGATCGTGCATACCGGGGAGTGGCTTGAGGAGCGGGTGTATTTCAAGGAATTGACCACACGCTATGACTATCAGCGCGACTGGAACAGCGTGAAATGGACGGGTACCGGCGACGACAAAACCTCTTTGAGCAGGGTAGACAACGGGATGAAGTCCTATCAGTTCGAGGTCCTCGGTATCGTCACGGAGCGGCCGGTAGACCTGAAGACGGAGCAGATAGAGGTAGTGTTGTATATAGACGAGGTGGCATTGATACGCTGAGGTCCGCCGCTGGCCATGGAAAAAGAAGCCATATTGTACGAGAAGCAGTCCGGCGGTACGGTGCGCTGTCTGCTTTGCCGTCATTCCTGCCGTATATTGCCCGGCGGCAGCGGTATCTGCGGGGTCCGTTTCAACAAGGACGGCATATTGATGACGCACGCCTACGGTAATCCCGTTTGCGGGAACGCCGATCCGGTGGAGAAAAAGCCGCTGTATCATTTTCTTCCCGGTTCCCTGAGCATGTCTATTGCCTTTCCCGGGTGCAATTTCAAGTGCGGGTTCTGCCAGAACTGGCAGATATCACAGGACGTTTCTTTTTATGACGGAGCGCCGCCGGCGGAAGAATTCCCACCGGAGAAAATAGTGGAATCGGCGGTGGAGAACGGGTGCGCCAGCGTTTCATATACTTATACCGAACCGACGGTATTTATGGAATACGCTCTTGATACCTGCAAAGCAGCGCGGGAGAAAGGGCTGAAAAACGTTTTCGTTACCAACGGTTATATGAGCCGCCGGGCTTTGGAGACCGTTGCTCCCTGGCTGGACGCGGCCAACGTGGATATAAAATTTTTCAGGGATGATGCATACCGCGAACACTGCGGGGCGGCGCTGAGGCCGGTCCTGGAATCGGTGCGCCTTATGAAAAAGCTCGGCATCTGGGTGGAACTTACCACGCTGTTGATACCGGGCTTGAACGACTCCAGGGAAGAGCTCGAAGGGCTGGCGGGGTTTATCGCTTCTCTCGACCGCAATATACCCTGGCATATCTCGCGGTTCCACCCCGATTATAAATTCGGCGCATTTCCATCCACCCCTGAGCCGCTTGTGAGGGAGGCGGTAGAGACCGGCAAGCGGGCCGGCCTTCCTTATGTTTACGCCGGCAACGTCTCGGGCTGGGGCGCAGATACGCATTGTCATAAGTGCCGGGAGCTTTTGATAAAAAGGGAAGTATTCCATATCCGGAATTGCGGGATGGATAACGGGAAATGCCGTTTTTGCGGGGAGAATATCCCGGGGGTATTTCCCGGAGGATGGTAGTAGATTATTACATAAGTTCATTGTAAAACAAGTTCTTAATATTTGAGAATCGAAAGTCGAAAGTTGACTGTCCGCCGCTGAAGCGTTGGCGGATCCCATGCGCTGTTTAAAGAACTTATTTAACAGCGCAGTAGTGAACTGTATATACAACAGAAAGGCTGCGGAGTGACCACTGAGCGTGACGTTATGATTAAATGGTGGCAGAAAGACGCCGTCGATGCGGCCAGGGAACTCGGGACGGACCTGAATAAAGGGCTTTCCCTGCAGGCAGCCGGCGACCGTTTGCGTGAATACGGGCCCAACGAATTGAAGGAGGCCGCGCACGATTCGGCGTTTGAGATTTTCATCGCCCAGTTCAAGAGTTTCATCATCTGGGTGCTGATCGCGGCCGCGGTCATATCCGGTTTTTTGAACGAGTGGGGCGACGCGCTGGCGATTCTGGCTGTGGTGGTACTGAACGCTTTTCTCGGATTCCTGCAGGAGTATCGCGCGGAGAAGTCTCTGGCGGCGTTGAAGAAAATGTCCAGCCCGGTATCCCGCATAATACGCAGCGGCGTGCGCGGAATGATCCCTTCCCGCGATCTGGTCCCGGGAGACCTGATCGAAATAGAGGCGGGGGACAATCTCCAGGCGGACTGCCGTGTCTGCTGGGTTACGCGTAATTTCGCGGTCCAGGAAGCCAGTCTTACAGGGGAGTCGATACCGGTAAACAAGACCGAACTTCCTTTGAATATGGCCGATGCCGGCCTGGCCGACAGGGCAAATATGATATACATGGGGACATCCGTGGTGGCGGGCAAAGCCAGAGCGCTGGTGGTCAACACCGGGATGAGCACCGAGCTCGGCAGGATAGCCGGCATGATACAGCAGCGAGCCTCGGAACAGACGCCTCTGCAGCGCAAGCTGGAAGAGTTCGGCAGGTGGATAGTATATGTTTGTTTCGCGCTGGTGGGTATCGTTTTTGTCATGGAAATGCTGCGCGGCGGAAGGATGCTGGATGTTTTTCTTACCGCGGTCAGCCTCGCAGTGGCGGCCATTCCGGAAGGACTGCCGGCGGTGGTCACGGTGGCTTTGGCCCTCGGTGTGCAGCGTATGGTCAAACGCAATGCTTTGATCAGGAAGCTTCCTTCGGTGGAGACGCTGGGCTGCGCCACGGTTATCTGCACAGATAAAACCGGGACCTTGACCAGAAATGAAATGACCGTGCAGCGCGTAGCTTTTCCAGACCGCGTATTCTCTGTGGAGGGCAGCGGGTATTCCCCCGAGGGAGATTTTCTCTTGGGCGGCAGTAAGATAAATCCTCTCGATTATCCGGAGTTGAAAAAGGCGCTGCTGTGCGGCGTTCTTTGCAACGGCGCCGAGCTGGTGTTTTCTTCCGGCAGAACCAGCGTTGTCGGGGACCCTACCGAGGGAGCGATATTGGTCGCGGCGGCTAAAATGGGGATCGATAAATCGGCGCTGGAAAAAGAGTTCCCGTTCGTGGAAGAGATCCCTTTTGACCCGAAACGCAAAAAAATGAGTATAGTGCGCAGACAGGGGGACGGATTTACCGTTTTCGTCAAGGGGGCCCCGGATGTGCTTCTCGGGGACTGCTCGGAGATTGAAGAGAACGGGGCCAGGCGCAGGCTTTTTCCGGAAGAGAAAAAACGGATACTGGAACTGAACGACAGTCTGGCTGACGGCGCGATGCGCATCCTGGCCGTCGCCTACCGCCCTTTAGACGGCCGGCCGGAGGATTATAACCCGGATTTCATAGAACGTTATCTTGTTTTTTGCGGGCTGATCGCCATGATGGATCCTCCCCGCCCGGAGGCAGCGGAGGCTGTGTCCAGATGCAGAAGGGCCGGCATACGCACCGTTATGATCACCGGGGATCATAAGAATACCGCCGCGGCGGTGGCGCGCATCCTCGGATTTTTCGATTCCGGCTCCGGCGCTTTGAGCGGAGAAGAATTGGACCTTCTTCCCGAAAAGGAGTTCGCCGCCCGCGTGGAGAATATCGCGGTATATGCCAGGGTTTCTCCAGAGCATAAACTGAGGATTGTGCGGGCCTGGCGCGGCCGCGGCGAGATCGTCGCCATGACCGGAGACGGAGTCAACGACGCCCCGGCGGTGAAGGAAGCCGACATCGGGGTAGCCATGGGAATTACCGGCACGGATGTTACCAAAGAGGTCTCCGATATGGTCGTTACCGACGACAATTTCTCTTCTATAGTCGCCGCGGTGGAAGAAGGGCGCGGCATATACGGCAACATCCGCAAGTTCATACATTATCTGCTTTCCTGCAACACGGGGGAGATTATGGTTATGTTCGCGGCTTCCCTCTTCGGCCTGCCGGTGCCGCTTTTGCCGATACACATCCTTTGGGTTAACCTGGTAACGGACAGCCTGCCGGCCCTGGCGCTGGGAGTGGAGCCCGTAGAGCGGGACATTATGTCAAGACCTCCGCGCGATCCGCAGGAAAAGATAATCGACGGCGGGCGTCTTAAGCTGATGCTTTTTCAGGGAGCGCTTATAGCTTTTTGCAGCCTCGCCGCTTTTGTCTTCGAGTTGTTCGTCCGCAAACAGGATTTAATGGAGGCCCGGACCGCCGCCTTCATCGTGCTTTCCTGCAGTCAGCTCTTTCATGCTTTCAACTGCCGCAGCATGGAGCGCCCGGTTTTTTCGCTCGGTATATTCTCCAACGCCAAGCTGGCGGCGGCGGTGCTGGCTTCTTTCCTGCTTTTGCTGGCGGCGGTATACATGCCGTTCTTCTCCGACATCTTCAGCGTTTCTTCGCCTGATCTTTTGGACTGGGTCGTTATGGTAGCCCTTTCTTCCTTACCGTTATGGTGCGTGGAATTGATGAAGAAGGTGCGCGGCCCTTCGGCCGCCGCCCAGAAATGCAGTTTCTCCCGCGAGGCTTCTCTCAAGAAAAGAGTTTACTAAGGAGTTCCTTTACTGATAGAATAGAACGGGCCGGAGGGCCGGTCATACAGAGGAAAATCATGATGATGCTTGAAGTCAAAGATATAAGCGTGGAAGTATCCGGGCATCTCATCCTTCAGGGCGTGAATATGCATATACGCAAGGGGGAAGTGGTTGTGCTGTTTGGGCCGAACGGCAGCGGCAAGAGCACGCTGCTTAAGGCGATAATGGGATTCGAGGGGTACAAAGTGATCTCCGGCGAAATCCTTCTGGGAGAGACCAGGATAGACGGGCTTCCCGTAGAAGAAAGAGTGAAGCTCGGTCTCGGGTTAATGTATCAGCACCCTCCGCAGGTCAGGGGCGTCAAGCTTGCCCAGGTCGCCGGCCGTCTGAACGGCAATGCCGGGTTGATAAAGGAGATGTCGGAAAGGCTTTCCCTTTCTTCGCATCTATCCAGGGACATCAATATGGGGTTTTCCGGCGGAGAGATGAAACGTTCGGAGCTTTTTCAACTAATCCTGCAGGATCCCGATCTTCTCCTTCTCGACGAGCCGGAGTCGGGCGTGGATCTGGAGAACATTTCGGTCATGGGAAAAGTACTGAATGGGTATCTCAAAGAAGAAGGCAAGTCGGCCCTGATCATAACCCATACCGGTTATATCCTGGATTATATAAACGCCAGGAAAGGCTGCGTGATGATAGACGGGAAAATGTGGTGCGTGGGCAGGCCGAAAGAGATATTCGGAAACATCAGGGAACGCGGATACGACAAATGTATGGGATGCGATGATAGAGCACAATCGGCAAGATAATCTGGAGGGTCGCGACCGCGATACCATCGTTTCCACGGGGATGGATTTCTCCGAGAAGGATCGCTCGGGAAGCTTCCTGCAGCAGGACTCCGGGCTGATGTTCGCCCGCTCTCTTTCAGACGGCCTGGAGATAATGGAGATCAAGGAAGCCTTGGAAAAATATCCGGAGGCCGTCGGTTATTTCGGCGCTAATTTCCGTTCCACGGGCAGGGATTTCGACAGAGAGACTGAAGGCGGATATTTCATCCGGGTCAAGCGCGGCCATGCGATAGAATTCCCGGTGCAGGCCTGCCTTTTTCTGAAACAGCAGGGGTTCAGGCAGAAGGTGCACAACCTGATCGTAGTGGAAGAGGGCGCCAAGGCCTACATAATAACGGGGTGTTCCGCCTCTCACTCCGCGTCCGAAGGCATGCATCTGGGTATATCGGAATTTTTCGTGCACAACGGGGCATATCTTAATTTTACCATGATCCATTCCTGGCAGGAAAGCGTCAGCGTGAAACCGGTGAGCATCGCTTCCGTAGGGGAAGAGGCGGTGTTTATCTCGAATTACGTCTGTCTGAAACCGGTGCGCGACATCACTATGTATCCCACGGCTCTTTTGCACGGCAGAAAAGCGCGGGCGAGTTTTAATTCCATAATACTTTCGCATCCCGGTTCCCTGCAGGACGTCGGATCCCGCGTTGCGCTGCAGGCCGAGGAGACGCAGGCGGAGATCATCTCGAGGGCGGTCAGCCTGGGCGGAAAGGTGGTGGCCCGCGGGCATATCAAGGCCTCCGCCCGCAACGTCAAAGGTCACCTGGAATGCCGGGGCCTGATACTGCCGGAAAAGGGCAGCATTTACGCGATACCGGAGATGGAGACCGATTACCGCGACGTGGACCTTTCGCATGAAGCCGCCATCGGCAGGATCAACAAGGACGAAATCGAATACCTGCGCTGCCGCGGGTTCTCCCCCCATGAGGCGCAGTCGCTGATCGTGCGCGGATTCATGGATGTCGGGGTGCTGGGTCTGCCGGATAAGCTGAAGGCGGAGATAGAAGAGTTGGAGAACAGCACGCTGAAAGCGGGACTGTAGAGCGGGGGGATGGATGCTTAAACCAAAAGTTGCGGTCATCGGCTGCGGCAACGTCGGCATGCGCTACGCCTACAGTCTTCTGATCGGAGGAGCGGCCAGGTCGATCGTGATTGTTGATATCGACAAAGAGCGCGCGGAAGGAGAGGTCCTCGATCTTTCCAGCGGCATGCCGTATATCGTTTCTCCGGTGGAAGTCTCTTCCGGGGCATACGCGGATATCGCGGGATCGGAACTGGTGGTGATTACCGCCGGGCGCAAGCAAAAACCGGGCCAGACGCGCATGGCGCTGGCAAAGGACAACGTGGATCTCTTTCGCCGGATCGTCCCCGAGATAGTAAAACACGCCCCGGACGCGGCACTCCTTGTTGTTTCCAATCCGGTAGACGTGTTGTCTTACGCCGCGTATAAATTCTCCGGCAGGCCTTCCGGGAAGGTGATAGGTTCCGGCACGGTGCTGGATTCCGGCAGGTTGCGCTGGCTGCTCTCCTGTCATTGCGGTGTCGACGCGCGCAACATCCACGCTTACATGCTGGGGGAACACGGGGACAGCGAGTTTCCTGTCTGGAGCCGCGCTATGATCGGCGGTATACTGCTGGATGAATACTGTCCGGTCTGCGGCAAATGCGACCGCGGGGACCTGCTGGAAAAAATATCGGAGGAAGTGCGCACTTTCGCTTACAAGGTCATCGAGCGCAAAGGGGAAACTTCCTACGGTATCGGGCTCGCTCTGGTGCGTATCACCCAGGCCGTCCTGCACGACCAGAATTCCGTGCTGCCGGTCGGCTGCCTTGTTGCGGATTATTACGGCATCAACGACGTCTATATGAGCCTCCCGGCGGTGGTGAACCGTTCCGGAGTGCGGCATATCCTCAGGCCCAGGCTTAACGAAGTAGAGATTGGTTTGTTGAAGAAGTCGGCTGCGGAGATAAGAAACGTGCTGGATGAGTGCGGCTTATGAGGATATTCGATGTTTCCTTTACCGGCGGCACGGAAAGGACCTCCTGCATCAGGAGTTTCCGTTTCGACTGCGCGGAGAAAATTGATTTCCTTCCCGGGCAGTTCCTGAAACTTATTTTCGATGAGGCGGTTCCGGAGAACGGGGAATTGAACAAATACCTTTCTTTCTCCTGTTCGCCCCACCGCGGTTACGTTGAGGTGACGAAAAAACTGACCGGGAGCAGATTTTCTCTGCGCCTGCAGGCGCTTAAGACCGGCGAGAAAGTCAAACTGCAGGCGCCGATGGGCCGCTGCACGCTCAACCCGGAATACTCCCGCGTGGGTTTTATCTGCGGAGGCATCGGCATAACCCCGGTGATCTCGATGATAGATTATATGGCATACAAGGGATTCCCGGCGGACGCCGTTCTTTTTTATTCCAGCAGGACCGCCGAAGAGGCGGCGTTCAAACGGGATTTGGACCTTTGGAAAGCGGATAACGGCCGGTTTAAGGTGCACTATGCGGTTACCGGCTGCCGGTCGCCGGAGGAGGACTGTTTTTACGGGCGGATAGACCGCGCTTTCATAGAAGGGCGCGACCCGTTATTCAAGGAGAGAACGGTATTTATCTTCGGGCCTCCCGCCATGGTAATGGAAATGAGAGGGATTTGTTCGCAGGTCGGGTGCCTCGGAAACAACATTAAAAGCGAAGGTTTCACCGGCTATTGAAGAAGGAGGCGTGAAAATGACTTTGATGAAAGACCTGTTTCAGAATGCCGATTGGAAAACGGAAAAACACGTTCCGGCCATAGATTTGCCTCTTCAGGCGTCTAAAGACGGGACATTCGAGATAAGCGTGACGGTTGGCAGGCAGATTCCGCATCCAAACACTTCAGCTCATCATATCGCTTATATAGAAGTGTACTTTCTTCCGCAGGGCGAGAAATTTCCTTATCAGGTCGCCAGGTGCGAATTCCCCGCGCATGGAGCGTCTACCCAGGGGCCGGATACCAGCGGCGTATATTCTCTCCCCGAGGCAAGAGTGAAGATAAAAACAGAGAAGCCGGGCACGGTGGTCGCCTGCGCTTATTGTAATATCCACGGGCTCTGGGAGAATTCGGCTGTATTGACTATTGGCTGAGACTTTCGTGCCGGCCGGTTGATCAAAAAGGGATGATTGGCTGTAAGCTTCAGGGATGCTGCTGGAGCGATCGAGAATCAAAAAGAGGAATTTGATCCGAATCGGTTACTGTCGGGAAAAGAATAGCAGTAAATCTGCAGTCGAATATGCGCTGTGTACCGGCGACGCATCGGCTTCGCCGGAAAAACAGAGGAGCCGCTGGTTTTAGTACGAGGGACTCCTCTCCGGAGGGAAAAATTATGCTGACCAAGATATCCGGGTTTATCCTGGGGGCGGTATTGTTGTCGTCCTGCGCGGCTTTTGCCTCCGGGGAAAGAGGCGAATTCATTTACCGCGGGGTGGTTTACGCCATGAAAGCCGATTTCCCTTCGGCATCCGCGGAATTCCGGCAGGCATATCAGCTCAACAGGTTCGATCCGGAGGCAGATTTTTACCTGCAGATAATCGAGGATATCCGGCAGGGTTTGGTGCCTTCCTCTACGGCTGTGAATATATTCAAGGGCGTGGATTATTTCCGTAAAAAATATCATAATCCGGCGTTGGAAGAGCTGGAAGCCGCCATAGAAGCCAGCCCCGGTTACATAAAGGCGTATCTCATACGCTGCAATATTTTCCTCGATAAGGCGGATTACAGGTCTGCCGGGGCCGACGGGGAAAAGATGGTAGGGCTGGATTCTTCTTACGCCCCGGGATACAACGCCAGGGGCAGGGTTAATCTCGAGACCGGGATGTACGAGAAGGCCGCGCGGGATTTCGGCATCGCAATAGAGCTGGATGAGGATTACAGCGAGGCTTACGATAACCGGGGCAACGCTTATTTCAAACTCGGAGTTTTTGATTCCGCCCTGGCAGATTTCAACGAAGCCCTGCGCATAGATCCTTTTTACGTGCAGGCGTACAACGACCGCGGCAACGTTTTCCTGCGCCTTAAACAGTACGCCAAGGCTATCGCCGATTATTCCAGGGCCATAGAGCTGGACCCCGCCTGCGTCAAGGCCTACAATAACCGGGGCGTCGTTTTCCGCCGGCAGGAGAAATACATGGACGCCCTTAACGATTTCAACATGGCCTTGAAGATAGATCCCGGATTCACCGCCGCTTATTTCAACAAGGCGCTCGTGTTCGACAAACTTTTTAAGGGCAGAGAAGCCGCGGCGGCGTATTCCGATTTCCTCGCCAGGGCGGGAAAGGACGTTCAACAGGAACAGAATATCGCGTACGCCAGGCGGCGGCTGGTATTCTGGCGGGGGCAGGAGACCGGCAAGGATATCGTGAGCGAATGATGTCGAGGAGCTCCACTCAAACCGCAGAAATCCCCGGTTTTTAAGCCCAAAGGAGGAACCGGTGTTTTGTGAAATAAGCAAAGATATATTCTGGGTCGGTGCCGTGGACTGGAACGTCAGGAATTTTCACGGCCACACTTTCAATACTTCCTCGGGAACTACGTATAATGCCTACCTTATAATAGATGACAAGATCACCCTGATAGATACCGTATTCGGACCTTTTTCACGGGATTTGCTGGAGAATATCTCCGCGATCGTGCCGCCGGAGAAGATAGATTATGTCGTGGCGAACCACGTGGAAACCGACCATTCGGGAGCCTTGCCGGAAGTGATGCGCGCGGCCCCGCGGGCAAAGCTGTTAGGGACGGCAAAATGCCGCGAGGGTCTATCGAGGCATTATTACGCGGATTGGCCTTTTCAGACCGTAAAGAGCGGCGACAGACTTGCCCTGGGGAAGAGAGCGCTCGTTTTTATTGAAGCCCCCATGCTGCATTGGCCGGACAGTATGTTCACTTATCTGGATGGGAAGGAAATACTGTTTTCCAACGACGCTTTCGGGCAGCATCTCGCCCACTGCAGAAGGTTCGCCGACGAGGCCGAGCAGGGGATGCTTATGCGAGAGGCGGCCAAATACTACGCCAATATCCTCTGGCCTTTAAGCCGGCTTGTATCCGGAAAGATCGCGGAACTGCGGGCAAGCGGCCTGCCGGTCTCCATGATCGCTCCCAGCCACGGTATGATATGGCGTAACGATCCCGGCGCGATAATCGAAAGCTACTCCCGCTGGGCGCTGAATTCTTCAGTCCCCAGGGCCGTGATCGTCTATGAAAGCATGTGGGGAGGCACTGAAAAAATGGCTGGCGCGATTTACTCCGGGTTGTTGGAGGCGGGGGCCGAGGCCGAGGTGTTCGACATAAACCGGGCCGACCGCACGGAAATAATAGGCAGGATGCTTGAGGCCGGCGGATATCTTTTTGGTTCATCCACCCATGACAACGGCATGCTGCCGGATCTCGCCGGATTCCTTCATTTGCTCAAAGGATTAAAACCGCGGAATCGTCTTAGCGCGGTTTTTGGTTCTTTCGGCTGGGCTGGCGGGGCGGTGAATGAGATGGAAGCGGTATTGTCCGGCGCCGGCATACCTCCGGTTTGCCGCGGGCTCTCCGTTCGATATTGCCCTTCTCCGGCTGATTTAGAGGCCTGCCGCGAATTCGGCCGTGATTTCGGGCGCAGACTTATCGAAACGCGCAAGTGAGTAGCGAATACACAAACCGCTCAGTTTTGAAATCATGAGCAAACCGCGGCCTTTAGATCGCGGAACGCCGAATTATTTGCGGCGCGAAGGAGGTTATTATGCAGAAATACCGTTGTACAGTTTGCGGATATATATATGATCCCCAGCAGGGGGATCCTTCAGCCGGGATCGCTCCGGGGACGGCGTTCGAGGCTTTGCCGGATACCTGGGTTTGCCCGGAATGCGGTGTCGGGAAAGATATGTTCGAAAAAATTTAGCCCGCTTATGATTATCCCGGAAAAAGTTTCTTCTTTCTTGCTCGCGCAGAGTTTTGTCGTAGCCTGTTCCATAGACGCGGACGGTTATCCGCATTCCTCCTGTAAAGGCGTAGTGGATATAATCGCTCCCGCGGGGGAGATATACCTGCTGGATCTTTATAAGAAACGCACTTACGGCAATATACTGCGCAGCGGCAGGTTCAGCGTAACTGCCGTCGAAGAACACGGATTCAAGGGGTATTGCCTAAAAGGGGAGGCGGAGATAATTCTGAAAGAACGGCTGCCGGCAGAGGTCTTGAGGTTATGGGAGAACAGAATAACCGCCAGGCTGGCGCAAAGATTGATAACCAACCTCGGCGGCCGCAAAGGGCATCCTTTTCATCCCGAGGCCCTGCTCCCGGAACCCGAATATATGATCAAGCTGAACGTTGCGAGTATTATGGATTTGACACCGTCCGTTCTTAAGACTTGACCGGCGAGGCCGCCCGGTCCCGTTAAAGGAGGCGTGTATGAAGAACGTAAAGGTTTACAGCACTCCCACATGTCCTTACTGTATCCGTCTGAAACAGTTCCTTAAGGAAAGCCACGTTGTCTTCGAGGATATCGACGTTTCCGTGGATCGCGCTGCGGCGGATGAAATCGTCGACAGGACCGGCCAGATGGGCGTGCCGGTCGTCGACATCGAAGGAGAGCTTATCGTGGGATTCGACCGCGAACGCGTAAAACAGGCGCTGGGGCTGGTTTAAACGGACGCGGGGGACGCGAGATGCAACAGGCGGATCTTTTGATAATAGGAGGAGGGCCGGCGGGAGTTACGGCCGCCATCTATGCCGCCAGGAAGGGGCTGGATTTCATGATGATCAGCCGCGACATCGGCGGCCAGGCGGCCTGGAGCGGACGCATCGAGAATTACACCGGATGCCAGGTGGTTAGCGGTCCGGAGTTGACCGCGAGATTCGAAGAGCATCTGAAGAAATTCAGCATCAGACTGGTGCAGCCCGAGACCGCTTTATCCCTTACGCGGGACGGCGGACGGTTCAGGGTCTCCGGAGAAAGAGATGCATATAGCGCCTCGGCGGTGATCGTTGCGACGGGGAAACGTTCGCGCCTGCTGGGAGTTAAGGGGGAAAAGGAATTCCTCGGCAGGGGTCTTACCTATTGCGCGGTCTGCGACGGGCCTTTGTTCGCCGGCCGGGATGTCGCGGTCATCGGAGGCGGTAACTCGGCGCTGGACGCGGCTCTACAGATGTCGCGCATAGCCTCCAGGGTATATGTGCTGGAATCTTCCGGGAGCTTCACGGCCGACACGATCTTGATAGACAGGCTTTCGGCCGCCGGCAATGTGGAGGTTTATAAGAATGCCTCGGTAATAGAGGTTAGAGGCGGCCGTTTCGTGGAAGACATACGGTTTTCGGCGCAAGGCAAAGAGTCGATACTGCCGGTCCGCGGGGTTTTCGTGGAGATAGGGCTTGTCCCTAATTCCGAATTCGCCGCCATCGCCTCCAGGAACGGAAAAAGGGAGATTAAGGTCGATTGTTCCAACGGAACCGATGTCCCCGGATTGTTCGCCGCCGGCGACGTTACCGATGTCCCGGAAAAACAGATCATTATTGCCGCCGGAGACGGGGCAAAAGCCGCGCTTTCCGCCGCCAGATATCTGCTTTCTTTTTAAGTTCCGTTCAAGGTAATGCCTTAAATAAGGTTGACAAAAAGGCGTTATTTGGGTATACTCTACTATTATAATCAGGATTATAGCCATGAGAATAACATATAAAGGCGATTACGCGCTTAAAGCCATACTTGATCTGGCGATCCACTATCATGACAAGCCGGTTCCGGTGAGGATCCAGCACATGGCCGGCCGGCTGGACATTCCTATCAAGTTTCTTGAGCAAGTGCTGCTGGAATTGAAAAAAGGCGGTTTTGTCGAGAGCCGCCGGGGCAAAGTAGGAGGTTATCTTCTCGCAAGGCCGCCGTCGAAGATATCCCTGGGGCAGGTTGTGCGTTTCATCGCTTCTCCGGTTGAGCCGATCGCCTGCGTTGAGGATGGATATAAAGGGTGCCGGGATATATATAAGTGCGTTTTCCGGGACGTCTGGCAGAGGGTCTCCGCCGCCACTATGCGCATAGTCGACGGCGTCACCTTTTCCGACCTGCTGGAGAGTCTCAACCGTAAAGATAAAGAACAGATGGTCTATCAGATATAAATACGCCGATGTTCACTAAAGATGTTTCTGCCCTGATCGGGGATACTCCCCTGGTAAAATTGAATTCGCTGCCCGAGCGGCGCAGCGCGAACGTCTTCGTAAAGATAGAAGGGGGAAACCCCGGAGGCAGTATAAAAGACCGCATTTGTCTCAATATTGTCAATGAAGCGGAGCGCAGCGGGCAGCTGCAACCGGGCTATACCATAATCGAGCCTACCAGCGGCAATACCGGGATAGGTCTCGCCATGCTGTCCGCCTTGCGCGGCTACCAATGTATTATAGTCATGCCGGAGAATATGAGCCGTCAGCGCTGCGAAATACTGGGCAGTTACGGGGCGGAAGTCGTGCTCACGCCCGTCGCCGGCGGCATGCGCGCCGCGATCGATAAAGCCGGGGAAATAGGCCGTTCCGTCAAGAAAAGTTATTCCATCAGGCAGTTCAGCAACCCGGCCAATCCCGAAGCCCACCGCAGGACAACGGCGGTGGAGATATTGCGCGATACCCCAGGAAGGATCGATGCCTTTGTCTGCGGGGTCGGCACAGGCGGGACGCTGACAGGCGTCGGCGCGGCGTTGAAGGCGAAGAACCCCCGCGTGAAGATTATCGCGGTCGAACCCGCGGCCAGCCCGGTTCTTTCCGGAGGTAAAGCCGGGGCGCATAAGATACAGGGTATAGGGGCGGGGTTTATTCCTTCTGTGCTGGATGTTTCTTTGATAGACGAGGTAATTACGGTTACCGACGAGGCCGCCTTATCCTGCCGTCTTGAATTGTCTGCGCGCGAAGGGATATTCGCCGGGATTTCCGCGGGGGCCGCGGTATGGGCCGCGTTGAGGGCGGCCGAGAAGCTCGGCAGGGGCAAGACGGTAGTTACGGTCCTTCCGGATACGGGGGAGAGATATTTGTCCTGACGCGTCTTCGCGGACCGGGCAAGGCCGTTCAAAACAGGATCGCACATCAATGGAGTACGGCAGACGGGAGGATTAGATGAGAGAAAAGGTTGAGGCAGTGCTGGAGAAGATCAGGCCGATGCTGGCGGCAGACGGCGGGAGCGTGGAACTCGTGGATGTCGGAGAAGACGGAGTGGTGAAAGTGAAACTCACCGGCAGCTGCGGATGCTGCGCTATGAGCCAGTTTACACTGAAAATGGGTATAGAGCGCATCCTGAAACAGGAAGTACCGGAAGTAAAAGAGGTGGTCTCGGTTTGAACGGGCCAAAGTGAGGGGAAATGAAGACTATCAAGGAGATCAACGCTAAGATAGGCAGTGGAGACGCCGTGGTGGTCACTGCCGAGGAGATAATCGACCTGGTGGCTAAGAAAGGCGTCAGGAAGGTCGCCAGGGAGGTGGACGTGGTCACCACCGCCACTTTCGGGCCCATGTGTTCCAGCGGGGTTTATTTCAATATCGGGCACTCCAAGCCGAGGATCAAGCTGGGGGGCGGCAGCTGCACGGTCAACGACGTGCCGGTTTATGCCGCTTTTGGCGCCGTCGACGTCTTCCTCGGGGCTACCGCCGTGCCGGACGATGATCCCCGCAATAAGGTCTTTCCCGGGGAATTCAAATACGGCGGCGGACACGTGATACAGGAATTGGCAGCGGGCAAAGACGTCCGTCTGGAATGCAGCGCTTACGGTACCGATTGCTATCCCCGGAGAAAATTGGAGACACTGCTTAACATCAGGGATTTAAACGAGGCGGTTCTCTTTAATATGCGCAATTGTTATCAGAATTATAACGTTGCAGTCAATCTCTCAGGCAAGACCGTTTTTACCTATATGGGGATGCTTAAACCGCGGCTCGGCAACGCCAATTATTCTTCCGCCGGGCAGCTTTCGCCTCTGCTGAAAGACCCTTATTACCGAACTATAGGCATAGGCACCCGTATCTTTCTCGGAGGCGGGATCGGTTACATAGCCTGGCACGGTACGCAGCACAATCCCTGCGCCGAACGCGGCAGGAACGGGATCCCTTTGGGAGGCGCGGGGACGCTTGCGGTTATCGGCGACCTGAAACAGATGAGCCCGGAATGGCTGGTCGGCACAAGTATGGCGGGTTACGGGGTGACGCTTTCCATAGGCATCGGCGTGCCTATCCCCGTTCTTGACGAGGAAGTGGTCAGGCGGGCGGCGGTTACCGATGCCCAGATATACGCTCCGGTGGTGGATTACGGCCGCGATTATCCGCGGAGATCGTTCCGCATCATCGCTGAAGTGAGTTACGCGGAGTTGCGTTCCGGGAACATCAAACTACGCGGCAAGACCGTTCCCACAGGCAGCCTTTCCAGCTACGCGCGCGCGCGAAAAATAGCCGTGCTGTTGAAGACCAGGATAGAGAAAGGGGAATTCTTTCTCACCGAGCCTTCGGCGGCGCTGCCGGGGGCCGAGAGCGGCTACAAGGTGAAACCTCTCAACGAGAGGCTTTACAAAAAGGAGTAAGGCAAGGAGCGGAAAGATGATCTCCAGAAAAGTGGTTTTGCATTTCCCCCGTAAACTGGTCGAACAGCCGATAGTTTTCAAGCTGGTCAAGGATTACGGACTTAATTTCAACATCCTGAAGGCTTACGTGACCCCGGATGAAGAAGGGCTGATGGTGCTGGAACTGAGCGGCGAAGAGCCGGCTTTCGAGAAGGGACTGCATTATCTGAAGTCCTGCGGGGTGAAGATACAGCCTTTGAGCCAGGACGTGGTAAGAAACGAGGAAAAATGCACCGATTGCGGTGTCTGCGTGCCTCTTTGTCCGGCGGGGGCTTTGCTGCCGGACAAAGAGAGCCGAAAGATCGTTTTCTCCGAAGATAAATGTATCGCCTGCGGGGTTTGTGTGCGTATTTGCCCGTTCAAGGCGATGGAAGTGCGTTTTTAACGGCGGCGCATGATCCTGAATGCCGGGCGGATATTATTGACCGGTTTCAGACTCTGATTTGCATTCCTGAATGGGACCGGACAGCCGAGGAGCCAAGGATTACCCCGGGCGTCTGTTTTGAGTAGTTGGACAGTTTACTGCCAGGGTTTGTCTAAGGATTGCCCGGGAAGCTTTATAACCTGTGGAAATAAAACAATGCTTCGGGACAAGATAATCACATTGCTTAAAGAGAGCGAACGATTCGTGCGGGAGGAGGAGTTAACCTCCGCGCTCGGAATCAGCGCGGAGAAGTTGTGGGAAGAGATGCGCAGGCTGCGCGACAACGGTTACGTGATAGAAACCGTGCCGCATCTGGGCTATAAGATGACTTTTATTCCGGATCGTCTGATGCCGGCTGAGATAGAAAAGAACCTCGCGACGGTCAAGATCGGCAGGCGCATAGTTTATTTGGATAAGACCGTTTCGACCATGGACGACGCGTCACGCCTGGCTGCCGAAGGCGCGCAGGAAGGGACGGCGGTCGTCGCCGAGAGTCAGTCCGCAGGCCGCGGCAGGGTCGGCAGGAACTGGTTCTCTCCTGCCGGGAAAGGTATATATTTCTCCCTGCTGCTTCGTCCCGCTTCTTCAACGGGGCGTTTTTCCCTTCTTACTCTGCTGGCGGCGGTAGCCGTTGCGGAAGCCGTGCATAGCGTTGCCGGCGTCGTTACCGGGATAAAATGGCCCAACGATATCCTGCTGGACGCCCGGAAGGCGGGGGGTATTCTTACCGAGGCCGGCAGCGGGGCCGGCGGCGCGCCTTACGTGGTGGTCGGTGTGGGTTTGAACGTGAACAACGAAACTGCCGAGTTGCTGCCGGGCACGGCCTCGATAGCTGAAGCGGCGGGGACGAAGGTGGACCGCGTTGCCCTGCTTCAGGAGATATTCTTCAGGCTGGAAACCTATTATAAAGAATTCTGCCGCGGTGAGTACGCTTTGATAATCGGTAAATGGCGCGGGCTTAATTCCACACTGGGAAAAAGAATCAAAGTAATCCTGCCCAGGGGGGTCATCGAGGGCGAGGCGGTGGATATAGAAGATGACGGCGGTCTGCTGGTCAGGAATGATTCCGGCTTGACGGAAAAAGTAATGGCAGGGGATGTGATACATTGCGGACTCCCGCAGCGCGGTTAATCAGACCGCAGGAATCCCCGGTTTTGAATCCGGATTAGCCGGAGTGGATTTGTCATTGTTTTATCTAAGGATTACCCCGGGTTTAGAGCTTGGGTGGGCCCTATTCGGCCTCCCGGGATAACGAGACGATAAATGACGCGGGTGCCACGATACAGGATTATATTATGCTTCATCCTCGCCGCCGCGGCGGCGGGCTGGTTTCTTAAAACCGTTGTTTTCCGGCCCTCGGGACGCGGTGGAAAGACCGCCGCATTTTCTCCTGCGCAGGAAGACCCGATAAAAAAATACGTGGGGGAGAAGATTCTGTATCAGGTAAAACTCGGTATACTATCGGTGGGGACTGCTGAATTTGAACACAGGGATATTACCGAACTGAACGGCACCGCCGTTCATGTCGTGAATTTCCGCACTGTACTGGCCCGTTTCAGGGATAATGAACTTATTTATTGTCTCCCCGGCAGCCTGCTGCCGGTGCGCGTGGAAAGGATGATAGATTTCTGGCCGAAGAAAGAGAGGATAACCGAGGAGTATGACCAGTCGGCCTTTTCTCTTAAGATAATAAGGGAAGAGGGGAAAAGCAGAAGCGAGCAGGTCATCAAGAAAGATAGGGCCATACATAACGCCGTATTGCTGCCTTATTATGTCAGGACAATCCCCGGTCTTAAAGAAGGATGGAGGATGAGCGTTCAGCTCCCGACGCAGAGCTTCATCGTTTCTCTGGATTCCATAGAAGAAGTAAAGGTCCCGGCCGGCACTTTCAAGGCCTACCATTTTACGAGCGAACCGCGGAAATTCGAGATATGGATCTCCGCGGACGGGAAAAGGATACCTTTAAAGTTGAAGGGGACGTCTTCTGCCGGGTACACCCTTTTGCTTACCGGCTACAGCATATAATAGGCAAACGCGCTGTTTACTCAAACCGCAGAAATCCCCGGTTTTCAATCCGGGTATGGCTGCGGAGCGGGCTTGCCCTTGGTTTATCTTAGGGTTACCCCGGGTTTTAAGTCCGGGGAATTTTATTATTATCGATATGTCAAAAACGGCGGCGGTCGCTTTAAGCGGGGGAGTGGATTCCGCGGCAGCGGCTTTATTACTTAAATCGCGCGGTTTCCGGGTAATCGGAGTTACCGCTTTTTTGTCGGGGAACGAGGATATCTGCGCGGCGAGGCGCGCGGCGGAAGAGATCGGCATTGAGCACCGGGTATTCCGTCTGGAAAAAGAGTTCGAGCGTAAGGTTATCGATAACTTCCGCGCGGAATACGCCAGGGGCCGGACCCCCAATCCCTGCGTGCGATGCAACCGCCACATCAAATTCGGACTGCTGCGCGTCAAATCCCTTTCCCTTGGACCGGATTATTTCGCCACCGGGCATTACGCGAAAATAGAAAACGGCCGCCTGAAAAAAGCGGCCGACTCAGAAAAAGACCAGAGTTATTTTCTCTACAGTCTTGCTTCGGATTCGTTCAAGAACACGCTTTTCCCGCTCGGCGGTTATACCAAGGAGGGAGTGCGCCGGCTTGTCTCCTCCGCGGGGTTGAGCGTTTCTTCCGGCAAGGAGAGCCAGGACGTATGTTTTGTCCCGGGCGGCGATTACCGTTCTTTCCTCGTCTCCGTTCCGGGATTCGGCTGCCTGCCCGGAGAATTCGTCGATACGGGAGGGAAAGTCCTCGGGCGTCATAAAGGAGTGCCGTTTTATACCGTCGGGCAAAGGCAGGGCCTGGGTATTTCTTCCGGTCGTCCTTTATACGTTAAAGAGGTGGACGCGCGGCGCAACAGGGTGGTGCTGGGCGGAAGGCAGGAGGTTTCGGCGTCGGCTTTCATCGTATACAACCCGAGCTTTCCCCGCGAGCCGTTGAAAAAGAAGGTTGTCCTTAACGTGAAGATACGTTATAATCATAGGGAACAACCAGCCGAAATAACGCCATCCGGCAACACGCTAAAAATTGTTTTTCGTCTTCCCCAATTCGCGGTTACTCCAGGACAATCGGCGGTGATTTACAGAGGAGATGTAGTCGTCGGGGGAGGCATAATAAGAAAGGTACTGGATTGACATGTCACCGGAAAGGAACGCGGACAACATCGGCAAAAAAATACAGGAGTTGAAGAAAAAAAGGAACGCGGTAATTCTGGCTCATAATTACCAGCTTCCCGAGGTGCAGGATATAGCGGATTTCACCGGAGATTCCCTGGAATTAAGCCGTATCGCCGCCGGGACGAAAGCCGACGTGATCATTTTCTGCGGCGTGCATTTTATGGCCGAAACTGCCGCCGTACTGTCTCCGGAGAAGAAGGTGATAATGCCGGACATAACCGCCTCTTGTCCGATGGCCGGGATGATCACCAGGGAGGAATTGCGCGGATTGAAGGAGAAACACCCCGGCGCTGTCAGCGTCGGATACGTCAATACATCGGCCGCGGTGAAAGCCGAGCTGGATATCTGCTGCACCTCCACCAATGCCGTCGGAGTGGTGAAAGCCGCGGCGGAAAAGATGGAAAAAGAGGGCCGCCGGCCGCAAATAATCTTCGTCCCGGATAAATATCTGGCTTCCTACGTGAGCGCCCAAACCGGGATAAAGCTGATCGCCTGGGACGGGTTCTGTCCGACCCATATAAAGATAAGACAGGAGGACATAAAAAAAGAGAAAAGATTTCATCCCGAAGCGCGCGTCCTGGCGCATCCTGAATGTCTGCCTTCCGTTATTTCTCTCGCCGATGCCGCCCTTTCCACCAGCGGGATGTCCAAATACGCCCGTTCTTCTTCCGCGCGCGAGTTCATCGTCGGGACGGAAGTCGGCATAATCTACAGGTTGAAGAAAGACAATCCGGGTAAGGAATTCTATCCGGCGGCAGAGGCGGCGGTGTGTCCCAACATGAAACGCACTACGCAGGAAAAAGTGTTTTTGGCGCTGGAGACCCTGCGCGGAGAGGTGAAAGTCCCGCAGGAGATACGCAGCCGCGCCCGCAGGGCCATAGACCGGATGCTGGAGACCTTTTGAACCGGAAATGAATAATATCCCGGCGATCTACGAGGACGATCATCTGGCCGTTTTTAATAAACCGCCCGGACTACTCACCATACCGGCTCCCGGAGGCAGGGAGAAAGATTTTACTTTCCTTCTCAACTCCCATAATCGGGATAAGGACGGTTTGCCGCGTTTTCATCCTTGCCACCGTCTTGACCGCGAGACTTCCGGTTTGATAGTCTATGCCAAGGGCAAGTCCGCCCAGAAAAAAATGATGGATATCTTCCGCGGCAGGGCGGTGGGGAAGACATATCTGGCCGTGTTGCACGGCAACCCGGCGGAAGGGAAAAGGACTGTCCGCAGTCCGATAGAAGGGAAACCGGCTTCGACTTCTTATGAAGTGCTGCTGCGGCGTCCGGCTTTCTCCGTGGTCTGCGCGGCCCCGGAAACCGGACGGACCAATCAGTTGCGCATACATTTTACCAGAATCGGGCATCCGATCGTCGGCGAGGCCAAGTTCGTTTTTAGAAGGGATTTTGTCCTGAAGGCAAAGAGAGTGATGCTGCACGCCTGGCAGTTGGAATTCAGGCACCCTTATTCCGGAAGGGACCTCGTTTTGTCCGCCCCGTTACCTGTCGATATGCGTAATTTTTTGCTGAAACACGGCGTGGACCCGGGGCAATTCACGCCGCCGAGCGGCGCGCCGATTTAAATATTGATTTACACATCCGTTCTAATATAATAATTGGCATGATAAAATATATTCTTCTCGGCGCGGTGCAGGGGATGACTGAGTTCTTTCCTGTAAGCAGCTCCGCGCACCTCGTCATATTTCAAAAACTTCTCGGCATAGACGGGCGAGGACTGGTTTTCCCCATCGTTCTTCATCTGGGGACGCTTTTGGCGACCGTGTTGTATTTCCGCCGCGATATCCTGCGGACGCTTTCGGACAGGAGACAATTCTTGCTGGTGGCGGCGGTCACGCTGATCACCGGCTTCATCGCTTTCCTGCTCAAAGGTTTTGTTGAAAAAATTTTTTCCTCTACCGTGCCGGCGGCTTTGGCCCTGCTGGCCACAGGAACGGCGCTTATCTTGACGGGGAGGCTGCGCGTTTCCGGCAAGAAGGATATTGCTTTGGGTGACGCGGCTTTAATGGGAGCGGCGCAGGGGATAGCGGTGCTGCCCGGGATATCCCGTTCCGGCGCCACCATCTCCGCGCTTCTTTTCAGGGGTATTGAACGCGAGACGTGTTTTAAATTCTCGTTCATCTCCGGGATACCGGCCGTGGCCGGCGCAGCCCTGCTGGACGCCCGTGAGATTACCGCGGTCTGCGTGGAATCATGGAGCGAGCCTCTGGCGGGGTTTCTCGCCAGTTTTATTTTCGGTCTGGCCGCGCTTGCGCTGTTGAGACGTTTGATCTTAAGATCCAAATTGCCGTATTTCGGGTATTATTGTCTGCTGGCGGCGGCGGTAATTCTTATTTTTCTAAGATGAGCATACTTGTCCTGGGAACAGTGGCTTTAGATACAGTCAAAACGCCGCACGGCCGGCGTAATTATATGCTGGGAGGTTCCGCCGTTCATTTTTCCATGTCCGCCAGGCTTTTCACGCACGTCAATCTGGTGGCTACCGTGGGCGAGGACTTTCCTTCCCAGCACCTGGATTTTCTCTCTGGGAAAGGCATAAACCTGGATTCCCTGATGAAGACGGACGGCGTTACCTTCAAGTGGAGCGGGGAATACAAAGGCGATATGAACACCGCGCTTACCCTCAAAACCGAGCTGGGAGTGCTCTCTACCTTCAGCCCGAAGGTAAGAACCGGCCAGCGCGGCATCCGCAACATCTTTCTCGCCAATGTCGATCCGGATATCCAGAAACAGCTACTTGGGCGTATGTATTCGGCGCGGCTGGTCGGCCTTGACAGTATGAATTACTGGATACATAATAAGCGGGCCTCGCTGTTAAGACTGCTTAAGAAAGTGGATATTTACGTGGCCAATGACCGCGAAGCGCGCGATCTTTCCGGGGAGGAGCACCTTGTGAGCGCGGCCAGGCGGCTGCAGCGCATGGGTCCGCGCATAGTGCTCATAAAGAAGGGAGAGCACGGGGTCATGCTTTACGGCCCGGATCTTTTTTTCTCCCTGCCGGCTTATCCGGTGGATAAGGTCGTGGACCCGACCGGAGCGGGCGACACTTTCGCGGGAGGGTTTATGGGGTATCTTGCCGGCTGCGGGCGCACGGACAGGAAGGCGCTTAAAAGAGCGATTGTTTACGGCACGGTCTGTGCTTCTTTCAACGTGGAAGGGTTCGGACTGGAACGCAGCGGCAGACTTACCTTGGCGGATATCCGCGGCAGGATGAAATGTTTCAAGGAAATAAGCGCTTTTTGAAAGGAGTGCGTCAATCATGCTTGAGGAAAAGATTTTCAGCGACTATAAAGAAGCCCTGAAAAGCAAGGACAGTCTTAGATCCTCGGTCTTGAGTTTCCTCAGGGCTGAACTCAAGAATGTGGCGATGAGCAAGAGCAGGGACTTGCTGGACGATGCGGACTGCATAGCGGTGATAAAGAAACAGATAAAGCGGCGGGAGGATTCCATACAGCAGTTCAGGCAGGGGAACCGCCCGGACCTCGCCGACAAGGAAGAGAAAGAGAGTTTAATATTGAAAGATTATCTGCCGCCGCAGTTGTCCGCTGCCGACCTCTCGCGTATAATAGAAGAGAGCATAACTTCTCTGGGCGCCTCCGGGCTTAAAGATATGGGCCGGGTAATGAAAGAAGTGACCTCCAGGACCGGCGCTTCGGCAGACGCCCGCCAGGTCAGCGAGATAGTCAAGACCCGGCTGACGGCTTCATAAATATGAGTGATAAGAGAAGAATGCGCATATTTTTTCCCGCGTTCCCCGTTTCATGCATCCCGTTGTTGACTATTCCGATAAAGCTGTTATAATCATACCAGTTTGTAGCTTGTCGCCCTTTAGGGGCTATAGGTACTTGCCGTTTTACGCCGATGTAGCTCAGTTGGTAGAGCAGCGCTTTCGTAAAGCGCGGGCCGGTGGTTCAAATCCACTCATCGGCTCCATATTTAACCCTGAAAGCGGAAGTTAAAGCCAAAATAGGATCCCCGGCTTTACCCGAGGTGCCGCCGGGGATATATAATACTATACAGCGGGATATGTCTGAATACGCCAAGGTGTTGAGAAACCGTAATTTCTTCCTGCTCTGGCTTGGCCAGATCGTTTCGCAGCTGGGAGATAGGCTGGACCAGATGGCTTTACTGGGGCTGATATATCTCAAGGCCCCCGGTTCCCCGATGCAGATCGCCAAGATAATGTCCTTTACGATCCTCCCGGTTTTTGTGGTTGGGCCGTTGGCAGGCGTTTACGTTGACCGCTGGGACAAACGCCGCACGATGTACGTATGCGATTTTCTGCGGGCGGCCCTCGTGTTAACAATCCCTCTTTTCTTCTTTCATAACAGCAGCTTACTTCCCTTATATGCGGTCATATTTGTTATTTTCGGCATCGGCAGGTTTTTTGTCCCGGCCAAGATGGCGATACTGCCTGAACTCGTGGAGAAAAAACAGCTGTTGATGGCCAATACCCTCGCCAATATGACAGGAATGATAGCCGCGGTGGCCGGGTTCGGCGTAAGCGGGCTTTTGGTGGAGTGGATCGGTCCCAAGAGCGGTTTTTTCCTGGATTCGCTTAGTTTCGCTTTTTCCGCCGGCCTGATTTTCTTTATTTACACCGGGGCCCGCAGTAGAATGCGGGAGCAGGCGGTTTCTCATCCGGTCAGGGAAATGGAGGAGATTTTCAAGAAGACGGTCCTGCAGGAACTGAAAGAAAGCTGGAAATACGTCTTGAAAAACAAGCATATACGCTTCACGGTGGGGCTTATCTTTTCGCTTTCCGCGGCCCTGGGCGCCCTTTACGTGGTGATGATAGTCTTTGTGCAGAAAACCCTGCATTCTGCGACCAAAGATCTCGGTTTCCTCATAGTATTCCTGGGCGCGGGTCTCTTTCTCGGTTCGATGGTCTATGGCCGTTTCGGATCCAGAATATCGCATTACAGAATGATTTTTATTTCCCTTGCCTCGGCCGGGGTCGTATTGATAATTTTCGCCTTCACGCTGCAGAGGTATCCTTTTTTTAATGTGGCGGCAAGTCTGGCGCTGCTTCTGGGGTTGTGCATCTCTCCTATCATGATCGCCTCTAACACCATAATACACAAAGTCAGCGACAGCCAGATGCGCGGTAAGGTATTCAGCGCGGTGGAAATAATCATGCACGCGGGGTTCCTTATTTTCATGCTTTTAAGCAGTAAGATAGCCGAAAGGCTTCCGGAGGTATTCATCATTTCCGTTGTCGGCTGCGCCTTCGCGCTGACCGGGCTGACGAATATCTTTTATAAAAGAATGGCCGCATGGTTAAATTAGAGCACTGCAAAGAAGGCACCGAAGATAAGAAAATAACGGTCCTGCCCCCGCCGGAGAAGGTGTTCATCCCGTTCTGCCAGCATTTAGGTAAGCTTTGCCTGCCTGAGATTAAGCCGGGCGATGAAGTTATTACCGGACAGCGGATAGCCTCCGCCGGGGCCATGCCGGCGGCGGCAGTTCATTCTTCCGTGACCGGTAAGGTTTCTTCTATCGAAACCTGCGCGCACCCCGTGCTCGGCAGGTGCAGCGCGGCGGTAATAGAGACGCGGCTGCCTGATTCTTTCGCTTTCCGGGCGCGCGAAGCGCGCGACGCGGACTCTTTGCATCCGGCGGAACTTCTCGATATAATGCGCGACGCCGGCCTGGTGGGCATGGGAGGCGCGGGTTTTCCTTCTTTCCTCAAGCTTAAACCTCCGGTCCGGGTGAGGACTTTGATCGTTAACGGCGCCGAGTGCGAACCGTATCTGACTTCCGATTACCGCTTGATGCTGGAGAAAAGCGACGAGATCATCAAAGGGGCGTTGCTGCTGGGCCGCATACTGGGGGCCGAGGACATATGCATAGCCGTTGAGGACAATAAGCCCGGGGCGGTTGAACTTTTACTGGCCAAAGCCTCCGGTCCGCTGAGGGTCAAGAAATTAAGGTCTTTTTATCCCCAGGGCGGGGAAAAACAGTTGATTAAAAGCGTGCTGGGCAGGGAGGTCCCGCGCGGCAAACTGCCGTTCGAAGCCGGCGCCGTCGTGCAGAACGTTGCCACAGTGTTCGCCGCTTACGAAGCGGTTTTTCTCGGGAAGCCGCTTTATGAAAGAGTGGTTACCGTCACCGGGGATTGCCTGTCGAATCCGGCAAATTTACTGGTCCGGACAGGCACGCCGATATCCGCGCTGATTTCTTTCTGCGGTCCGCTTAAAGAAGAACCGCGCAGGATAATCATAGGTGGACCGATGATGGGCATAACCCAGGCCGGGACCGATGTCCCGGTGACCAAGACCACCAGCGGGGTGCTGGTGCTGGGGGAGACAAGCGGCCGTATCCTGGAAGAGAGCGCCTGTATACGCTGCGGCAGATGCGTGCGCGTCTGTTCCATCGGGTTGCTCCCTTGTATGCTGGGGGCGGCGGCCGAAAGAGGGATGTTGGAAGAAGCTAAACGGCACGGGTTGACCGATTGTTTGGAATGCGGGGCGTGCGCATATGTATGTCCGGCGAACCGCAGGCTGGTACAGTATATAAAGAAAGCCAAAGCGGAGGCCGCCAGATGAAAGATATCTTCAGGTTTGCGTTCATTCTGGGCCTTATAGCATTATCGGCCGGAGGTCTGCTTGCGGCGGTCAACGCCGTCACCGCTCCGCGTATCGCGGCGCAGGCTGGCCTGGAGGAAGAAGCGGCATTGAAGGGACTGCAACCCGAGGCCGCGGTTTTCACACCGGTGCTTAAAGGGGATACGGTTTTCTTCTACAAGGCTTATGATAAAAACGGCAAGTTACTAAGCGTGTTGTTCAAAGCCGCGGGTAAGGGGTATTCCGGCATGATAGAAACTATGGTCTGTATGGACGCCCAGGCGAAGATAAAAGCGATAAAAGTCCTCAACCAGAACGAGACCCCCGGATTGGGAAGCAAGGTTGCGGAAGGATCTTTCACAGGCAGGTTCAGCGGCGTGGATGCGGTCCGGGTTTCCGGGGTGCAGGCGATAACCGGGGCCACTATTTCTTCGCGGGCGGTCAGCTCTTCCATAGACCTGAAAGCGGCCGAAGTAAGGGAGGCTTTACGGAATGGAAAATAAGCTTATAGTAACCGCGGCGCCGCATCTGCACGCGCATCAATCCACGGCGCGCATAATGTGGAGCGTCAGCCTGGCGCTTCTTCCAGCCGGAGCGGCCGGGGTCTATCTCTTCGGATATGCGGCCCTGGCAATAATAGTGACAGCGGTCGCGGCCGCGCTGGCCACGGAATGGCTGTTGCAGAAGATGATGCGCAGACAGGTTACTTTGTTAGACGGCAGCGCTTTTCTTACCGGACTGCTTCTGGCGTACAACCTGCCGTCCGGCGTGCCGCTTTGGATGCCGGCAGTAGGTTCCTTTTTCGCAATCGCCGTAGGCAAACAGATTTTCGGAGGGTTGGGACAGAACATATTCAATCCGGCCCTCGCGGCAAGGGCCTTCCTCATGGCGTCCTGGCCGGCTTACATGACCTCTTTTCGGGCTCCGGGTTTCGACGCCGTTGCTTGCGCCACACCGTTGTCGGCGTTGAAGGAGGGGCATCTCCGGCAGGTGTATTCTTATCTGGACCTTTTCCTGGGGAACAAGGGTGGGTGTATAGGGGAGGTGTGCGTGGCAGGGCTGCTGGCAGGTGCGGTCTTCCTTTTTTTAAAAGGATATATAACCTGGCATATCCCGGTTTCCTATCTCTTCACCGCAGGGATACTGCATTATGTTTTCGGACCTTCCGGGCTGTTCAGCGGGGATTGGTTGTTTTACCTGCTTTCCGGCGGGCTGGTACTGGGCGCCTTTTACATGGCGACTGATTACGTGACGTCGCCTTTGACCGCCAAAGGACAGTTGATCTATGGTACGGGATGCGGTCTGTTAACGGCGGTTATCCGGCTATGGGGAGGATATCCGGAAGGGACATGTTACGCCATCTTGATGATGAACGCGGTTTCTCCATTTATCGACAGGTACACCCGGGGGCGTATTTACGGCACGGGGAAGATGAGATGAAGCTGTTACCGGAGTTCCTGAAAGGGATAATAAAACAGAATCCTATTTTTGTCCTCGCGCTCGGTCTCTGCCCGGTGCTGGCCGTATCCACTTCGGTAAAGAACGCGCTGGGTATGGGCGCGGCAGCCACCTTCGTGCTGGTCGGCTCCAATTGCATCGTGTCTTTAATAAAGAAGGCCGTGCCGGACAAGATACGCATACCGTGTTTCATCATCGTCATCGCCACTTTCGTGACCATCGCCGAGTTGGTGATGAAGGCCTACAGCCCCGCGTTGAACAGGGCCCTGGGTATATATGTCCCGTTGATAGTGGTAAACTGCATGGTGCTCGGCAGAGCCGAGGCCTTCGCTTCCCGCCGGACGCTGTCCGCTTCGTTCGTAGACGCTCTCGGGATGGGCGTCGGGTTCACTCTGGGGCTGGCGCTTATATCTGCGGTCAGGGAGTTGCTCGGTTCGGGGCAGCTGCTCGGGTATACACTGTTGCCCGGTTTTCAACCGGCGCTGATGATGGCGCTGCCTCCGGGGGCGCTTCTGGTCATAGGCGGGATGCTGGGGTTCTTTAATCTGTTGAAGGGGAGGAGGGAATGAACGCGGGACATTTTCTGGCGATATTTATTTCCAGCATTTTCGTTTCCAACGTCATCCTCTCGCGTTTCTTGGGATTGTGCTCCTTCATCGCCATTTCCAAGGAGACCCGTCCGGCTCTGGCAATGAGTTCAGCGGTGCTTTTCGTCATCGTCATGTCTTCGGCGATCACCTGGGTGGTCTATAATTACCTTTTGATACCCTTAGATCTTGCTTATCTGCGCACAATTTCTTTCATACTGGTCATAGCCTCCTGCGTTCAGCTGGTGGAGATGGTGGTCCGCAAATTCATGCCCGCGCTTTACCGCGTGTTCGGAATTTACCTGCCGCTGATCACCGTAAATTGCGCCGTTCTGGGCGTAGCCGTGCTTAACACCGACATGTTCTTCAGCAGTGGCAAACCCCTGCCGGGCAGTTTCATTTTCTCCATCTTTCAGGGCGTATGCGTCGGCATCGGCTATACGCTGGCGATGCTTTTGATGTCCGCCATAAGGGAAAGACTGGAATATTCGCGCGTGCCGGAGGCGGTGCGGGAATTTCCCATTGCTTTCGTCACAGCTTCGCTGATGAGTCTTTCGTTCATGGGTTTTAACGGGTTCAGGTTCTGACCCGGAGGGAATTGTTATGTCTATACTGGCGGCGGTTTTAACACTGGGGGCGCTCGGAGCGCTGTTCGGGGCGGGTCTGGCTTTCGCCTCGCGCAAGCTGGCCGTGCATACCGACCTGCGCCTGGAAAAAATAATGGGGCTGCTGCCGGGGGCTAATTGCGGGGCCTGCGGCGCCGCCGGCTGCTTCGGTTTCGCCGAGGCCGTTCTTAAAGGCGGGCTTTCCCCGGATGCCTGCCGGGCCGGCGATGAAAGCGCTAAGCGGGAGATAGCGGCCATCCTCGGCAAAAAGCTGGATAAATCCTCCAGGAGGACCGCGGTGCTGCATTGCCGCGGCGGAACGAACGTAGCGGAAAGATACATTTACTCCGGTTTAAAGGATTGCCGGGCCGCGGCCGCCCTTCTCGGCGGGCCGAAGAAATGTCCTTCCGGCTGCATAGGTCTGGGGACATGCGTGACGGTCTGTCCTTTCAGCGCGATCAGCATGGGAAAAGACGGTCTGCCGCGCGTGGATAAGAATAAATGCCGCGCCTGCGGTAAGTGCGTCAGCGCTTGTCCCAAACGCCTGTTTTCGCTCCGGACGCAAGAGCAAAAGGTCTTCGTGGCGTGCCGTTCTCTCGATACCGCCGCGGTCAAGCGCGGATACTGCAAGTCTGCCTGCATTGCCTGCAGGCGCTGCGAGAAGACCTGCAAACACGGGGCGATAAAAGTGGAAAATAATCTGGCGGTCATAGACTACGCTAAATGTATTTCGTGCATGGAGTGCGTCGAGGTCTGTCCGGTCAAAGCGATAGCCGTTTTGTAAGCGGGTTTGAGGAGCGGTTTATGAAAAGGAAAGCCAGGATTTCCGTATTCGCTTCCGGCACGGGGAGCAATTTCCTCGCCATAGTGAAAGCGGTAAAGAGCGGGTTGATCAGAGCGGAGATCGCGTTTTTGCTTTGCGACAATCCGGCGGCGCCGGTGATCGGAAAAGCGGCCCGGGCCGGGATAAGGACTTTGATCGTCTCCCGCGGGGATTTCTCTTCCCGTGAGTTGTTCGAGGCAGAGGTCCTTTACGCTCTGCGCCGCGGCCGCGTAGACCTGGTAGTCCTGGCCGGGTTCATGCGCATACTCAGCCCTTCGTTCGTCAGACGTTACCGTAACCGGATAATCAATATCCACCCTTCTCTGCTTCCTTCTTTTAAAGGGGCTCGCGCGATACGCGACGCCTTCGAATACGGGGCCAAGGTTACAGGAGTGACCGTGCATTTCGTAGATGAGAAGACCGACCACGGCCCGATAATAATGCAGGAAGAAGTTAAGGTCGGCAGGAATGATACCCTGGCCGGACTCGAGAGAAGAATACATAAGGCAGAGCACCGCATTTATCCGCTGGCGATAGATCTTTTTCTGCGCGGACGCCTGCGCGCAAAAGGCAGAAAGATATCTTATTGATTCGCGGATTTCATTTACGGTTTACTTCTTGTGGATGTGAGAGCAGGGCTTGGCGGCTGAATTCCGATCCGGCGTTATCCGGCGGCGGGCCGTATAGTTTCAGCGTGTCGAAATCGCGAAAATCGTATTCATCGGCCACCCATGCCGCGGCGGCCAATGCCGTTTCCTTGAGTCCGGCCGCCGTTCCCGAGGCAGGTTGCAGCAGATTGATCTCCAGATAGCGGTCTTTTAGACTTACTTCCGCCGCCTTAGGCGGTCCGGCCGCCGCGTTCGGATGCTGTTGTGCCGCAGAGTAGCTGATCTTTTGCGCTATGAGGGAGCAGACAAAGTCCTCTTTCCTGACAGGCTCCTTCAGGATGTATTTACCTTCCTCGTCTCCCACGCCCAGCGGGTTCTGCGTTATCGAAATTATACTGCGCGCGGCGAAATCGTTTCTGGAAATCGCGTTACATTGCAGTTTGACCAGGTCCGTTACATAATTTACGATCCTGTATTCTATCCCGTGCTGTCCGGTGTCGGTAACGGCGATTACCAGGAATTCCACCCGCGGGTTCATGCTCAGGCAGACCCTGGTGGCGGAGACCACGAGGCGGTTAATATTCTTTTGTATTACGCCGGCCAGTTCCTTATCCGTGGTCGTCAGCGATGCCACCGGCAGGTAAACGTAGAGGGTGTCTCCGGAAAGCCAGGCGTTTATTTTCAGGCCGTATTCGTTGCGGCAGAGGGCGATCACCGCTTCGGCGGCTTTTTCTTTCGTATAAGTAGGCTGCAGAGAGAAGCATCCGCATAGAACAGAGGCAACCAAGAAAGACAGGAGTGCCGCGGGAAGGCGTTTCATTTTCTTGTTCGTTCTTTCCCGCATTCCTTGAATATCGCTTCTATCTGGTCGTAATCCAGTTCTTCTTTGGCGAGCAGTTCCCCGGCGAAGCGGTCAAGCAGGGCGGACTCTTTCTTTAACAGCTCCTCCACTTCCTGCAGACACTGGGAAAGTATGCTTTGTACGTCGTCGTCCAGCCTTTCCTTGGTCTTCTCCGAAATAAAGCTCATCTGCGGCCACGCGGAAGAAGAGGAAAAGTTTTTGCTCAATTCCTTGAAATTGCCTTTCATTCCGGAAGAACCCATGCCCCAGCACCAGACCATATTATAGGCCCAGAAAGCCGCCTGGAGCATGTCTTCTCCGACCCCCGAAGTGGTCGTGCGGAATTTCAGCATCTCGGCGGCGTAAGAACCCAGCGCCACTTTTATATTGGCCAGGTAATATTCCTTGTTGTGTATGTGCATCTCTTCCTTCGAACGGTGATAGACGTAGCCGAGGAAGCCGACGGTGCGCGGGATGATGGTGGCCTTGAATACGTCGTCGGTGGGATGGAGCAGGTACGCGGTGATGGCGTGCCCGGCTTCATGATAGGCGACTTGTTCTTTCTCCGCCGGGCTGAGCTCCAGCGATTTTCTCAGACCCATGTCTATTCTTTCCATGGCCTCGTTTATCTCGGCCATGCCTATGCTGTCCTTGTGCTTGCGGATGGCGATTATCCCGGCCTCCCGCACGATATTGTTTATGTCGGCGGGGCTTTTGTAAACCGCCTTGCGCGCCAGCTGGCCTATGTTTATGTCGCTTCCGCAGCGCACTTTTTTAAGATAGAACCCGAAAAGCTGTTCTCTGTCTTTGAGCCCGGGCAGTCCTATGTATATCTTTCTGTCGAAACGTCCGGCGCGCATCAGTGCCTGGTCGAGGTCTTTTTCATCAACATTGGTGGCCCCGATCACTACAAGGTTGTTTTCTTTTTTGCGCAGCCCGTCCAGCTCCGTGAGCAGCTGGTTGACCGCGGCGTTCGCGCTCATCTGTCCGCCGAAGCCGGCATCGTCTCTCCTCGGCCTGGCTACCGAATCTATTTCGTCGATGAATATTATGCACCCGCCGTGCAATTCCGCCAGGGCGCGGGCTTCTTTGAACAGCGAACGGATTTTTGCCGCCCCCAGACCGACGATGATGCCTTCCAGCTCGCTGCCTACCACCGAAAGGAACGGCATCTGCACTTCCGTGGCTATTGCCTTAGCCAGATAGGTTTTCCCGCATCCCGGCGGCCCGGAAAGCAGTATCCCCTTTACAATCTGCCCGCCCACGCGCTGCAGTTTAGTGCGGTCTTTTAATAACTGCACTACTTCCCAGGCTTCCCGTTTTACTTCGTCCATGCCGATGACTTCATCCCATTTCACGTTCACTTCCACGCTTTTTATCTTTTTCTGCCCGAGTTTAGTCATCCCCCCGGCAAAAAAGAACCAGTAGTGAAATACCGTATAGATGGAGGCGAAGACGAAAGCGGTGACTACGGCTATGAATATCTGCAGCGGGATCATGGAAAGCTGCATTTGTTTATAGAACGATTCCAGCCCTGCCATCGCCTTCATTCCGACTATCAGGGCGAACACGGTTAGAGTTAGCACGGTTACTGCCAGCAGTACCAGCAGCAACTTTATCCAGTTTAACTTCACATAAACGGAGACTTTTTTCAGGTTCATGGTTATCCTCCAGGATTATTTTATGGACAAATACCCTTTATAAATAACATATTTAGACACTAAAGTCAAACTATTTCAGTGAGATTTGTGCTTGACAAAAAAAACCTCACGAGTTATACTATATTTGCAAAGAGATAATAAAACTCTTTTCTAAGCCGGCTAATCCCGACTTTAAAAAGCGGGGATAGCCACGGATTCAAGCCGGAAGGAAAGTGATTCTTCCGGTTTTTATTTTGGGAAAGAAGCCTTTTTCAGGGGGACGGAAACATGTTCTATTTCTCCACGCAGGATATATGGTAAACCAGGACGAGAGAAGATTTTTTGTCAGGATTCCGGTCAGCTTCCCATTGAAATTCTCTTTGACCGGTTCCTCTTTGCAGTGCATGGGAACGGTCAGCGACGTGAGCATCCGCGGGCTGGGGATATTTACCGAAGCTTCGTTGTCGCGAGGCGCTTCTCTGGATTGCTGGCTTCTTCTTTCCGACAAAAACCGGCCGTTCTACACGAAAGGCGAAGTGATATGGACTATACAGGAAGGGGGAAAAACTCTTCGCGCCGGTATCAGCCTTGCCAATTCGGTCACAACAGGCGTGGCGCACGTTCTTAGGCAAAACAGTTAATCCAGCCGCAGAAATCCCCGGTTTGTGAAAGCCGGGGCTGAATGGGCGAGGGGATTAAATCCGTTTTACGTTGACAGTTCCCGTCCCGGTAAGCTATAATCTATCGGGCCGGAATAAAACCCCGGTATAATAATTTAGATTTCAGGCCGCGATTCCATGGGGGAGTTTAGGCCTTGCCGGCCTTTATCTGCGTTTGATTAAAGGCGGATCTGCGACGGGGAGATCCGGGATAGATGGAATATATAGAACAGCCAGACGGGAGTCCGGAAGACCAGAGATTGTTCGAGCGTATTCAGGTTCAATTCTCCGTAAAATACACCGACCTGTATTCGCATATCTCCGGAGAAGCGGTTTCAAGCGACATCAGCGTTTACGGCCTCGGCATGATCTCCGGAATTGAGTTGCAGTCTTCGGCGGATCTCGAGATATGGGTGAATGTTCCCGACCAGGGCCAGCCGCTTTACGCCAGGGGCAGGGTGGTTTGGTGCAGGCCGGAAGGCGTGAAAAGCTATCGCATGGGTATCCGTCTGGAGAATGCCGAACTAATGAGGTTTTCCAGGGTCATGCGGCTGCATTGATATACCCGGCGGCGTTCGCGATCCCGTCCCGATATAAAAATCTTGACCATATAATAAACATGTGTTAGAGTTAAACACATCTTATTTTATCCGCACTACAATTAACTGTCGGCAAATCCCGTTACAGCACAAGATTTCCGGCTCGAGAGGAGGCTCAATGGCGGTAAAATTCTCCGGCTGTCTGAGAGGTGTATCGGCCCTTTCCATTCTAAGTCTGCTTTGCCTGTGCGGGTGCGCGCCTACGCCTGTGGAGAATAAGAATTCCGTGGTCATCTGGCACTGGATGACCGATCGTCAGCCCGCGTTCGAGGAATTGAGCCGCCGGTATGAAGAATTGACCGGCGTGAGAGTTACTTTCGAGCTCTACGCCCCTTCCGACGCCTATTCCCAGAAGATCAGGGCCGCCGCGCAGAGCGTGAGTCTGCCCGATATCTTCGGTATACTGGGAGAAAAACGCGATTTCTCCTCTTTCGTCAAGGCGGGCCATGTACTTAATATAACTCCTTATATGTCGGCGGACAGCGGTAAATGGAAGAACGTGTTCTTTTCCAAAGCCCTGGCCGTCAACGAGTTTTCTTCTGATAATACTTACGGGGTTACCCCCGGCATATACGGAGTTCCCATCGACATAACAACCATTCAGATGGTCTATAATAAGAAACTGCTGAAGCAGATAGGCGGAAATCCTAACAGACCTCCGGCTACTCTGGAGGAATTCCTCGCTTTAGGACCGAAGATCAAGGCTTCCGGTATCCAGGGGCTCGTTTCCGGATGGGGAGAAGTATGGATGATCGACTGTATGGCAAATAACTACGCCTTCAACGTGATGGGGAAAGACAAGGTATTGGCTACAATAAGAGGCGACGTCCCTTATACAGATCCGGACTGGATCAAGGTTTTCGAGATATTCAATCAAATGCAGAACTCCGGGGTGCTGGCGAACGGCCTTGTGACCATGGTGAACAAGAACGCCGAGCAGCTTTTTGCAAACGAGAAGGCCGTGTTCGCGTTCAACGGCTCCTGGTGCGTGAATGTTTACAAGGGCATGAATCCCGGTCTGGAGTTCGGCGCCATGCTGCCGCCGACGGTGAGTTCCAGGTATCCCATGGTAATCTGGGGCGGGGCGGGATCTTCTTTCATGGTTAACGCCAGATCCCCGAGGAAAGAAGAGGCGGTCAAGTTCCTGCGCTGGCTTACCGACCGCGAACAGCAGGTCTTTTTGGCGGAGATAACGCTTAATCTGCCGGCGAACAAAGACAGTTTGAAGAAAATATCCGACGTGCTGGCGCAATTCGCGGACGATATAGAGACCTCCACGCATCCCAACGTGTGGGGAGTTTCCGAATTCCCCGCCGTGGTCGAAGCCCTTGACAAGGGGATTCAGTCCATAGTTATCGGGGAGAAAACCTCCGCGCAGGTGGCGGAAGAGGTGCAGAAGATAAAACAAAGGGAATTGTCGAAGAAAAACAACAAGTAACATCCGCCGCGCGGATGGCGCCCGGGTGGTCAAACGTCTCATATGCGTATTAAATCGACACTGGAAAATTATCTTTTTGTTCTGCCCGCGGTCACGATTTTTCTTATTTTCTATCTTATCCCGTTCATTTGGGTCTTCCAGCTCGGTATGTATGAATGGGACGGTATTCTTCCCACCAAGACTTTTGTCGGCCTGTCTAATTTCAAAGAAGTCCTTACCCAGGACAACATCTGGTGGCTTTCCATGTGGAACGCCGGGTATATTACCCTGATCGCCATTATCTTTCAGAACGCGATGGCTTTTATGCTGGCCATGGCCTGCGACAGAGAAATAAAGATGAAGAATTTCTTCCGGCTCGTCTTCTTCATCCCGCCGGTGCTTTCCGAGGTGGTAGTCGGTCTTGTATGGCAGTGGATACTCGACGGCAATTACGGGCTTCTTAACGCCTGGCTGCTCAAAATGGGGCTGCCTCATCTGGTCAAGAACTGGCTTTCGGATCCGCAGACCGCGCTTACCACCGTGGCCGTGGTGCACTGCTGGAAAGGCTTCGGCTGGGGCTTTCTGATTTTCCTGGCCGGACTGCAGACGATCCCGCGGGAGTTGTATGAAGCCGCGCGCGTGGACGGGGCCAACGCCTGGGCGAGTTTCAAGAACATAACCCTGCCGTTGATGATTCCGGTAGCCATACTGGTCGCTATTCTTACCGTTCTGGGCACCATGCAGGCGTTCGTTTTGATCATAGCCATGACCGGCGGCGGCCCGGCTTATCACACGCAGGTGCCGGTGCTGCGCATATTGGCTTCCATGCGCGGATCGTCGCGTTTCGGCTATGCCTGCGCGCAGGGCATTGTTTTCGGGGTGGTGTTGATAATAATTTCGTTCGTGCAATACCGTTTTTCCAAGAGATCAAGGCAATATTAACGCGCCGAAGGAGCGCTGCCGTATATGAAAAGCGATAAATATTACCGCGGTAAGAAAGTGGCAGTGAATGTGATAGTCTACGCTTTTCTTATAGCGGTGGCGTTGACCTGTATTTTTCCGCTGCTCTGGATGTTTTCTTCCAGCCTGAAGACGCAGGAGACCATTTTCCGGGACATGTCGCTTATTCCCAGGGAGTTCCATTTCGAGAATTACGTCCTGGCCTGGAAGCAGGGCGGGTTCGGACGGAATTTTTTCAACAGCATCGTTTATACCTCGGTCGTCGTGCTCGGCATAGTGGTAGTTTCCTCCCTGGCCGCTTACGCCTTTTCCAGGTTCACCTTCCCGGGCAGAAACCTTATTTTCTATATGTTCATGGCGGCGATGATGATCCCCATCCCCGGCAGCTTCGTCCCGCTTTATGTTCTGTTGAACAAGTTGCACCTGCGGAATACCGCCATAGGCTATATACTTTGCATGATCAACGTGGGATTGTCTACCAGCATCTTTCTTCTGAAGACTTTTTTCGACAAGATGCCCAAGGAACTCGAAGATGCGGCGAGGATAGACGGCTGCTCCAAACTCGGCATCTGGCGTCACGTCGCCCTGCCGCTGGCGAAGCCCGTTCTGGCCGTCGTGGTAGTTTTGAACGCGCTTAATGTTTGGAACGAGTACGTGCTGGCGCTGATCATATTCGATTCCAAACCTTTGATGCCGCTGCAGGTGGCATTGATGACGTTCCAGGGGGAATTCATTACGCGTTATCCGCTGCTCATGGCCGGGTTGACCATCACCGCATTGCCTATAATACTGGTTTATATTTTTATGCAGAAATACATAGTCAAAGGTGTAACTCAGGGAGCATTAGTGGGGTAAATATGAAGATATCTGTTATTTCCTTATGTTTGGCGTTTTTGTTGCTTTCCGGCGGCTCTGCCCGGGCCGGGGATCCGGCCGAATCCTCCTCGACGTTGATCACCAAGTCCTGGCAGGCGCACGGCAGCGGCGACGTGGAAGCCGCGTTCAAATACACCGGCAGATGCATCGAATTGTATTCTGCCGAGGCGTTGAGGCAGCAGGAATCGCTGAAGGGGATGCCCTCCAATAAGGACGAGATACAGGCGGTCGCCGTCTTGAACGACGTCGCCACCGCTTATTTCATCCAGGCGGAGAGTTATATGAGGCAGGGCAAGAACGACGAGGCTAAAAAGCTGTTCAAGACCGTCATAGAGAAATATCCTTTTGCCCAAGCCTGGGACCAGCGCGGGTGGTATTGGAAGATAGCTCAGGCCTCCGAGCAGAGCGTCAAAAAGATAGAGACCGGTTCTATAGAGATAGAGGAAAAGAAGAAGGTCAGCCAGCTGCCGACGGTAATAGAACTGTATGATCCGGGGAAAGAGGATACGGTTGATTATGAAAAATACGGAGAATTCACCAAGACCGGCACCGCCGAGTATAAATACATCGTCAAGGATCAGGAGGGCTTGAGCGCGGCGGTGGGCGAGGGTATCTACCCCAATACCACTTCCATCCGCTGGGACCCGGCCTACAAAAAAGCGCAGAAGGAAAAAAGGCTGGAGGGATCGCATTGGGATTACGTGCATTCCCCGGACCTGGAAGCGGCTTTCCTGAAATGGGCTACGGCTCCGGAACCGCAGGGCGTTAAACTTTTCTATCTCGGATTGATACTGGAGAAGTCCGGGCTTTATAAGCACGCGCTGAAGTGTTATTACGCGATAGTCGTGCATTTCCCGGGGACTTACGGCTGGACCTACTGGCACACGCCCTGGTATGTGGGGCAGGCCGCCATCGCCAAGATAAAACACATATTGCGCAACAATCCTTCGCTCGGTTATAAACTGGCCGGGGCGGATATAAAGATATTGAACGGTTTCGACAACGACGTATCCAACGATATGGCGGTTACGACCCCGGGAAAATTCGTGAAGACATCTTCTCCGGACAAGATCAAGGGGCGCCTGTCCGATGGAAGCACTCCTGCGGTGAAAAAGCGGCTGGGCTGCGGGAAGGTGCATCTGGTTCAATACAACGACGACGGCTGGCAGTTGATCGTCGAAGACAAACCGTACGTGATCAGGGCCGTTACTTACGCCCCCACCAAGATCGGGCAGTCTCCCGATGAGGGGACTCTCGGGAACTGGATGGAGGAAGATTTCAATGCCAACGGCAAGATAGACGGCCCTTACGATGCTTTCGTGGACAAGAACAGGAACAACATCCGGGACGCAAATGAGCCGGCGGTAGGAGACTTCAAGCTGATGAAGGATATGGGCATAAACACGATCAGGCTTTATCATCATCCCAAGAAAATCAATAAGGAACTGATGCGCGCGATGTACAAGGACTATGGAATAAGGGTGATAGTGGGGGATTTTCTCGGTAAATACGCCATAGGTTCCGGCGCGTCTTGGTACCCGGGAACGGATTATAACGACGAAGAGCATAAGAAGAAAATGATGGAATCCGTGCTCGGCATGGTTAAGGAATTCAAGGACGAGCCTTACGTCCTGTTCTGGCTGCTTGGCAACGAGAATGTTTACGGATTCGCCTGCAATGCCGACAAGGAGCCGGAGGCTTTCTTTAAGTTCGCCAACGAAGTGGCTGGGAGGATCAAAGAAATCGATCCGGAACATCCGGTGGCCATATGCAGCGGAGACGTGCTCTTCCTGGATAAGTACGGCAAGAACGCGCCGGACGTGGATATTTTCGGCACCAACGCTTACCGCGGAGATTACGGTTTTGGGTTTCTCTGGCGCCAGGTGAAGGAAGAAACTGGCAAACCGGCGTTCATCACGGAATACGGATGTCCGGCTTTTTCCCTGGGTTTTAGCGTGGAGGAAGCGGAAAAGGCGCAGGCCGAATACCATCGCGGGACCTGGGAGGATATAGAGGAGAATATGGCTTTTCATGAAGGAGAGGGCAACGCCATAGGCGGGGTGATCTTCGAATGGCTGGACGAGTGGTGGAAGGCCTATGAACCCTCCATGCACGACACCAAAGGTTTGTTCACCGGGCCTTTCCCGGACGGATTCATGCACGAAGAGTGGCTTGGTATCTGCGGGCAGGGCGACGGCAAGAACAGCCCGTTCCTGCGGGAATTAAGGCCGGCTTATTTCATGTATAAAAAGAAATGGAACAAGTGAACGGTCGCACGTTCGCTATTTCATATTGTTGGGAGGTAGAAAGGAGGAATACGGGCAACAAGCGTAGTTGAATCGAATCAGGTAAAGATATGTTTTTAAGGAAATGTTCACCTTCACGCTGCCGTTCGGTCTTGATGTCCGCGGCAGCGGAGAGGGAAGGAACGCGGCATAATAATCGGCCGCGCTCTATCAAGGAGGGGTTTTCAGATGAGAAAATTACTAATGGTTACTTTAATTGCCGTATTCGCTTCGGCATTCACGACTACTCTTGAACGCGCGCAGGCGGATAACCTAAAGTCGTTCAGCGTTTACACCGACAGCAAATCTCCCGACAATCATTACGCGGCTTCCGGCTGGATGGGGGATTTCGGCGATATCAAGATGAACGATCAGGCTTTGGAGAACCCTCATTCAGGGTCCACCAGTATAGAGTTCTCTTATTCCGCCAAGAAATCGCAGGGCCAGGGATGGGCCGGCGTTTATTGGCAGAATCCCGCCAATAACTGGGGAAGCAAAAAGGGAGGATTCGATCTTACCGGTATGACCAAGCTGGCTTTTTGGGCGCGCGGCGCCAAAGGCGGCGAGATCATCCAGAAGTTCGTAGTGGGAGGGATAAAAGGCGATTATTCCGATTCCGCGGCGGCCGAGTTCGGGCCGGTGGAATTGACCGATACCTGGAAGGAATACACGATCAACCTCGCAGGCCGCGATCTATCTTATATAAGCGGCGGCTTCGGCTGGGTGACGACCGCCGACCTGAATCCCGACGGATGCGTTTTTTACATCGACGACATAAAGTTCTCCGTAGATCAGGACATGAAACCGGAGGGAAAGAAGCAGCAGGATATGCCTTTTTATGTCTACTCCGACAAAAGCTCGGTAAGCAACCATTTCGTGGCTTCCGGCTGGATGGGAGACTACGGCGACATAAAATATGAGGGCTCTTCCACCGAGGATCCTTATCTCGGCGATACCTGTATCAAGGTGGTCTATACCGCCAAAGGCGCGCAGGGCGCGCGCTGGGGAGGCATATACTGGCAGAATCCGGCCAACAACTGGGGCAGCATAGACGCCGGGTTTGATCTTTCCAAGGCGACCAAGTTCACCTTCTGGGCGCGCGGCGCAAAAGGCGGCGAGCGCATAGAGGAGTTCAAGATCGGCGGCATAATGGGAGAGTTTTCCGACTCGGACACCGCAGGTATAGGCCCTGTCGTTCTTACCAAGGACTGGCAGCAGTATTCGATCGATCTGAAAGGCAAGGACCTTTCTTTCATCATAGGAGGTTTTTGCTGGGCGACCAACGCCGACGTTAATCCAGACGGCGTAATCTTCTACCTGGATGAAATCAAATACGAATAACACCGCCGCCGGCACTGCCGGCGGTAACAAAACCGGTATCGCGGGCCGCGGGGCGTCGTTCCCCGCGGCCTGCGGTATTCTTCTGGCCTGTCTTTTTCTGCTTTGCGGTATGTCCGCCAAGCCGTCCGTCAAAGTAGCCATATGCACTCTCAAGAACGGCGATTACCAGCTATTGGTCTGCGGAAAGCCTTACGTGGTTAAAGGGGTCTGTTACAATCCGGTTCCCATCGGGCAGGGATCGGATTACGCGTGGTGGCAGGATACACATAAACCCTGGCTTACAGACGGCAGGATGATGAAAGAGATGGGAGTGAATACCATTCGTTTATACGAGCCGGCAGACGACGCCGCCGAGGTGAAGGCGGTCATGAACGATCTTTACAAGCTTTACAATATACGGGTAATCATGGGTAACTGGCTCGGGTTCTGGGAGTATCCGGGTCCTTTCTACGGAGACCAGGATTTTCGCGACAAGGTCAAAGAAAAAGTGCTCGATATGGTGCGCACGTATAAAGACGAACCGGGTATACTTTTCTGGCTGCTGGGCAACGAGAATAATTATTCTTTCTCCGGGCAGATAAATCCCTGGAGCACCGACGAGATAGATAAAGAGCCGGACCCGGTAAAACAAAGGGCCATGCGCGCCAGGATATATTACACGTTCGTTAACGAACTGGCGCAGGAGATACACAAGATAGACCCGGGCCACCCGGTGGCGCTCGGCAACGGCGAACTTGTCGGGTTGGAGTGCGCGGCTAATTATTGCCCCGACGTCGACCTGCTGGGGTGCATAATCTATAGAGGAAAGACTTTCGGGAACCTGTTTAATTCTCTTAAGGCGACTTTCGATAAACCGGTGGTGCTGACCGAATTCGGCGCCGATAGTTACGATTCCTACCGCAACAGGGAAGATCAGGATATGCAGGCGTTTTTCCTTGAATCGCAGTGGAGGCAGATATACCAGAATCTTGCCGGCAGGCGCGAGGGCACAGGCAACTGTCTCGGCGGGGTAATGTTCGAGTGGACAGATGAGTGGTGGAAGAACAACCCGAATTCTCCGGCCACCTGGACGGTGCACGACACTCAGCCGCGCTGGTCGAATGGGAGTTATTATTTCGACATAAAGGCCAAAGACAGCCTGAACATGAACGAGGAGTGGTTCGGGATCGTAGCGCTTTCTCCGGACGAAGAAGGATCGGGATTGGACTTGCGCATCCCGCGCAAGGCTTATTATGTGGTGAGGGAATTCTGGAAAAGGCCGCGGAACAACAGGGAGATACAGAAGGAACCGGTGGAAAAGAATACCGCAGGAAGCGGTCTGAAAGGAATGCCGATCAAGGATCTGATCAAACAATGTCCGTTGGAGGACGGTAAGAAATAATGAAAAAAACACGAATATATAAGACGATTTTTCCGGTAATACTCCTGCTCGCCGCGTTTATTCCTTTCAGGCAGGCTTGTCCGGCGGAGCAGGATATCTGCGCAGCGGACCTTAAGAATGTTCTTTCTTCCGGCAAGAACGATAACGCTTCCTCCCCGGAAGCCTTACCGGAAGCGTTGCAGGAACTGAAAGAATGTTATTATTCCTCCGGCAGATACGGTGAGTTTGTTTCCGCCCTGAAGACAATCGCGGCGAAGAAAAAAGAACTGGCCGGATGGACTTATTATTATGCCGGCACTGCCAGATACGACCAGCTGGCAGCTCTCCAGGCGGATAAGAAATGGGACGATTATTTCTCCAGCGGAGATACTTACCGGCGTGAGGCCGTGGAATACGCACAAAAGGCGGTGAAATCGGCTGCCGGGAGAGGGGCCCTGCCGATATATTCAAGACTTTTATTATGGCAGTCCTTGCGCGAGGACCAAGATGAGGCGGCCGCAGCGGTGCTTCAGGAACTATTGTCTGCCGTGCGGGAATACGCTTCGTCGGAAGGCGCCGACCCCGGGGCGGTGAAGGACGCGGCGGACGGGCTGGCAGCCGCCGGAGAAAAGATGAAGGCCGGGGGGCTCTACAAGCTTTACATCGAAAGAAAGGCTTCCGGCGGCGCCGGGCTGGAAGAGATCCGCGCTCTCGCCGAGCAATTCATGAAAGAGGGGAATTCACTGTTGTCGGAACCGGCTTATGACGCTTACTCGGAAGGGTTGCTGCCAAGCCCCGCGTATTCCAAAGAAGAGAAGACAGCTTTACTTCTCGACATCGCCGGAAAGTTTGTCTACAAAGACAGCGGCTTCTGCGACCCGGAATATGCCGAGAAGCTCTTTGCCATGGCCGAATCGCTTGCCGGCAAGGACGGTTTCGCGGAAGACCAACTTTATACCAGGGCGTGGAATCTTGAGAAGAGCCGTTCGTTCGAAGCGTCCGCGGAACGTTACGCCGGGCTGGCCGAGAAGTTCCCCGCGGGCAAATACGCCGATGAGGCGGTGTTCAAGGCAGGCGCGATAAGGATATACGCTCTCAGAGATACCGAGGGCGGGAAGCGGTATCTGCAGAAGCTCGCGGATTCCGGCAGGCAAAACCCTTATGTTGTGTCCTCCATTTACCATCTGGCCCTGTTGCTGCAGTGGGAAGGCGATTCGTCGCGCGCCGCCGAATATTATAACGCGCTGATCGGGCTTGCCGGTAAACATTACGAGGAAGAAGTCGATCTCTCCAGAGACAGAATGGCGGAACTGGCCGGCAATAAACCGATAGAATACAATCTGAGGACTTTTCTTGAGCTTTCCTTCCGTCCGGAGAATGCCGTGTATAATATGTCCAGACTGGAATTGAAGGTTTCTCCTGTCCGGCTGGCTCCCGGAGAAAGTATTTCCGTCGCGGCATCGGCGCATACCGCCGAAAGCGGCTGTATGCCGGTAAAACTTTCCTTCCTTTGGTCAGGACAGACCGGAAAAGACTCCGAGTTATCCGCCGACAATGCCGGTTTCTCCGCCGTTTACCGGGAACCGGGCAGCCGCGTCGTCAGCACCGTCGCCCTGCATCCTTCCGGGACCATAGACCGTTCTTTCGTGATCATTGACGTGCGTTAAGCGCACCCCTCCGGCGCCTCTTGCGCGTAACCGGTGTCAACGCAAAGAGATGTATTCCGGCCATCGCGACAATAAACTTTTTTTAACTTGACTTGTATCGTATTTGGTAGTATAAAATTAAATAAAAATACCTTTCGGAAAGGGTTCTGACAACCTGGAAAGGCTGCCTGCAATGCTTTCTGTCGACTTGCACAGGGAAGATTACTCTGAAAAGGAAAAGCGCAATATTGAGATCCTCGAGATCTTGAGAAGGCGCGGCCCCATCAGTCGTCCGGACATCTCCAAAGAGATGGGGATCAACGTCGTTACGATTTCCAATTATATAGACGATTATATAAAACGCGGTCTGGTTTACGAGAAAGAGCTTGATATCTCAGAAGGCGGCCGCAGGCCGGCTTTGCTGGAGCTTAATTCGCAATCCGGGTATATCATCGGCGTCGGACTCAATTTATTGAACATGGTCGGACTGCTGGTGGATATGAAGGGCAACATCGTTACCAAGACGCAAATAGCCAGCCCGCGCTCATCGGTGAAAGACGTTACTGAGGCGGTGCTGGAGATAATCCGCGAGATATTGAGACGTTCCAAGTCGTATGTCCCGGCGATTAAGGGCATAGGCGTCGGCATCGCGGGGCTGGTGAACAAAAAAGACGGCAGCATACACTGGCCGCAGAGGGTGGACCATTCCTATGCCTACGTTTCCGTGGACCTGCCGCTGCGGGAAATAATCGAGAAGGAATTCGACCTGCCGGTACTGATAGAGAACGACGCCACCGCCGCCTGTTTCGGGGAGAACTGGCTGAACCTTGGGCGAGGTTACAGGAACATCATCTATATGTTTTCCGGAGTCGGATGCGGCATCGTCATAAACGGCGAGATATATACCGGGTCCAACGGATACGCCGGAGAAGTCTCCATATATAATTATTCCAAGGATTCCGTTTTTAATTGCGACGCCGGAGATCCGTGTTTTCTCAAACGCTGGGAAATGGATCTGGGTATTACGTCTGAACTAAATAAGCTGCTTAAGGCCGACAAGAAGGCGGAAGCGGACTTCTTGAAAGCCGCCGGCTGCGGGCTCGAAGACATCGGCCTGAAGAATATTTTTGCCGCCGCAAAAGCCGGCGATAAATCTGCGCGCAAAGCGCTGGACGCCGCTGCGGTCAAACTCGGTATAAAGATCGCATCTCTGGTTAATCTGCTGAATCCCCAGGTGGTCATCATAGGCGGCGGTATGGAAGAAGCCGGGGAGGATTTTCTGAATGAGGTAACCCAGACGGTGAAACAATGGGCGTTCCGGCAAGTGAGCGATAACCTGAAAATCGTTTATTCCCAACTGCGGGAGAACTCCGTGGCCTCCGGCGCGGCGAGTCTCGTAATGCAGAAAGTATTCGCGAGAATACTATAGGAGGCGGGTTGGAAGGTAAACTCAAGATAGTGTTGATAGCGGTTACCGTAATCCTGGCGGCCAGCTTTTTCGTTAATCTCAGGCTTCTCGGTATAAAAAGGTCGCTTGAGATGGAAAGGGATTCTCTCAAGCAGGAAATTGCCGCCTTGAACAAGAAAATAGAGGAGGGTATCGCCGAGAGGAAGAAGCTGCAGGATCGCGTCCAGGAGCTCGGCGCCGCCAACGATCAGCTTACCCGCGAAAAAGACGAGCTGAGCCAGCAGTGCAAGATGCTGATGGAGGCCAGGGACAGTCTTACCCAGCAGCTTCAGCAGGCTAACGAGAGTCTGGAGCGGGAAGTAAAGATGCGCGCGTATTTCGAGGGACGGCTCGGCGAGTCGCAGAATGAGAACGGCCGCTTGAAGAATAAGAATTCAGAGCTGGAGATAGTGCTTAAGGACAGCCTATCGAAGATAGAAAAACTGAAGAAACAGCTGCATTTCGCCAGATTGAGCGCGACCGTTCCCCCGGCCCCTTCCACGGACGGAAATGCCGTGGAACTGCCTCCTATTTCCGTCTCTCCCCAATCGCAGAAGTATCTTGAAGAGACGGCTCCCCGCATCGGGAAAGTGGTGTCCGTCAATAAAGAGAATAATTTCGCGGTCATAAACCTCGGTGCCAATTCCGGGATAAGAGTCGGCGATTCTTTTTCCGTGCGCAGGGGGCGCAACAGCATCGCTACCCTGAAAGTCATACAGACCAGAAATTCTGTGGCTGCCTGCGACATCGTCAGTCAGGCCATCCCTCTGAAGATCGGCGATCAGATAGCCCAATAAGAAGCTTTATCCGTTTATTGTTATGGTGAGGTCCAGCAATAAATCATCAAAGACTATTTCCATTAAGGATGTCGCCAAACGGTGCGGAGTATCCATTACCACCGTCTCCCGCGTTATAAATAAGGTCCCCACCGTCAAAGAAGAGAACCGTCGGAAAGTCCTCAAAGCCGTCAAGGAACTCGACTTTCACCCTTCCGTGCTCGCACAGCGTCTTGCGACCGGGCACAGCAATGTCGTCGCCCTGGTGATACCTCGATATGAAGGGATATTTTATTCTTTCTACGCCTTGGAGCTGATTCGCGGCATCGGG
>JBAZDY010000001.1:58724-60757 GCA_041654215.1 Candidatus Omnitrophota bacterium | reverse complement strand
GAGGTCGCCGGAAAATAGAAGGAGCCGCGGGCTTTAGCCCGAGGGGCTCCACTTATCGGCAACGGCTACGATACCCGTTCCGCCGGGCGGCGTTTTTAAAATTACCTTAACCGCTTTCGGCACGGGGGTCGTAAGCTTAGCTGTTATAACCGGGATAGTGGAAGGCGGATAGATGAGCAGTAAAAAAGATTATTACGAAATACTGGGTTTGCAAAAAGGCGCCGGCGTAGACGAGATTAAAAAGGCCTACCGGGAAGCGGCTATGCGCTGCCACCCGGATCGTGTTCCGGCCGACAAGAAGAAAGAGGCGGAGGAGAATTTCAAGGAGATATCCGAGGCCTACGCGGTACTTTCCGACCCGCAGAAGAAACAGCTTTACGACCAGTATGGACATTCAGGTATAGATCAGAATTACGCCTACGAAGATATCTTCAAGGGCGCGGATTTCAGCAGTATCTTTCGGGATATGGGCGGCGGCGACGCCGCGTACGGCGGAAGCATCTTTGACAGTATTTTCAGCGATCTTGGCTTCGATATCTTCGGCGGCGGAGGCGAAAGCCGTAGAGGCCGCAGTAGGCGGGGCCGCGACCTGGAGATAGCCGTAGCGGTTACTCTTGAAGAGGCGTATCATGGCGTAGAGAAACGGATAAACGTTCCGCGGTATGAATCCTGCAGGACGTGTTCCGGCAGCGGAGCCAAGCCGGGCACCAGAAAAACGGTCTGCCCGCAGTGCAAGGGCAGCGGCAGGGTGGTGACCTCTAACGGATTCTTTCAGATGGCGCAGACCTGCCATAAATGCGGAGGGCACGGCCAGATCATTCAAACCCCTTGTCCGGATTGCGGAGGCGAGGGCAGAGTAAAGATCACCAGGCATATAACGGTCAAGATCCCGCCCGGTGTGGATAACGGTTCCACCCTGCGCATAAAAGGAGAAGGAGAGGCCGGCCAGTCCGGCAGCGGAGACCTTTACGTGGTGACCGAGATGCTTACGCATCCCCGGTTCAGCCGTAGAGGCGCGGACATACTCAGCGAAATCGGCATCAGCCTTCCCAAAGCGGTTCTTGGAGGCGAGGCGCAGATAGATACCTTAAGCGGCAAGGTAGAGATGAAGATACCAGCCGGCACGCAGAGCGGCAGGATATTTCGTCTTAAGGGCAAGGGTATGCCTGATGTGCACGGCCGCGGGATTACCGGCGACCACCTGGTAAAAGTGGACGTTGAGATACCGCGCAGCCTGAATTCCGAACAGCGCAGAGCGATGGAAGAATTCGCCCGCGCCTCCGGTGAATCCGGCGATTCACGTGAAAGCCTTGTGGACAAGTTCAAAAAAAGTTTCAAATAACCGGGCCCGCGGAGAAAAACCGCGGTTACCCGAGTAACGGAGGTTGCAAAATGCCTACATACGATTATGAGTGTTCGGCCTGCGGCGCGGTCTTCGAGGTCTTCCAGAGCATGACCGCCGAACCGCTGCAGAAATGCGAAAAGTGCGGCGAGACCGGCAAGGTGCGCAGATTGATCGGTACCGGCGCCGGGATAATCTTCAAAGGGAGCGGTTTTTACGTCACCGATTACTGCCGCAAGTCCGCTCCGTGTTGTGAACAGCCCAAGCCGGCAGACGCCAAGGCAGGAAGCGCGTGTCCTTCCGGGGGCGATTGTTCCGGATGCAAGAAAGCCGATGAATAAGCTCTTGCCCTGGATCCCGGCGGCAGTGGTGATGGCCGTTGCTTTTATCCTGTCGAGCATCCCCGGCAGCGGAATACCTTATTTATTTTTCTTTCAAGATACGGCGGTTCATGTTATCATATATGCCGCACTCGGGTTCTTCGTTTACCCGGCGCTGCGCTCAAGTCTGCCGGGACTCACCGGCAGACAGGCGTTCTTTTCGGCGCTGGGTTTTTGTGTATTATACGGAATAAGCGACGAATTCCACCAGTCTTTTGTCCCCGGACGCACCGCGTCCCTTTTTGACGTTATGATAAATTCAGCCGGAGGCTTCATGGGAGTTTTATTCCGGGGACACGATACTTAATCAA
>JBAZDY010000001.1:0-58624 GCA_041654215.1 Candidatus Omnitrophota bacterium | reverse complement strand
CAGAAATCCCCGGTTTGAAAGCCGGTTTTGCCTTTCATAAAATGACGAAAATAAGGCCTTTTCGAGCCGTGGTATATAACCAGGAGAGGATAGCAGGTGTCGACAGGGTCGTCTGTCCGCCTTACGACGTCATTTCCCCGGAGCAGCAGGAGAATTACCTGCGCCGCGATCCGTTCAATTTCATCCATATAATACTGGGCAAAGACGTTCGTGGCGAGAATAAATACCGCCGCGCGGCCGCTTATTTTAACGGCTGGCTTGACCAGGGTATATTACGCCGGGACGATGAACCGGCTTTTTATTTCTACAGCCAGAAATACCGGGTGGACGGGAATGTGATGCTGCGCACCGGTTTTATGGGGCTGTTGAAACTTGAAGACAAAAACTCCTCCGTTTACGGACACGAACACACGCGCCTGGAGGCCAAAGAAGACAGGTTGAGGCTTATCAAAGAGGTAAAGGCGAACCTTAGCCCCATCTTCGCCGTTTTTCCCGATAAGAAAAAGTTTATGCCGGCATTCGTGCGCAAATACATTACCCCACGCGATCCGGATGTCTTTTTTACGGACGACGCGGGTGTCGAACACAAGATGTGGCGGGTCAGCGATCCCGCGTTAGTGGAGATGGTGAGGGGAGCTTTAAGCAAGGAATGTATCTTCATTGCCGACGGACACCACCGTTACGAAGTCTCCTGCGCTTACCGCAGGCAGATGAAGGAGAAGGCCGGCCGAAAGAAGGGGGAACAGAGTTACGATTGCACCCTGGCCTATTTCACCGGCGCCGATCCAAGCGGTTTGAGCATTCTTCCGATACACCGCCTGGTGAAAACCTCCCTGCCGCAAGGCGAGAAGCAATTCCTGGAACAGCTTAAAGAACATTTCGAGGTTTCCGCTCCCATGGGCAAGGCCGGACTCTTCGCGGCTCTGCGCTCGGCGCCGTCTTCCAGCCATGTTATAGGCATGTATATGTCCGGTAAATACCGTTTGCTGCGCCTGAAAGACAAAAAATCGCTTGATAAACTCATGCCGGACAAGTCCCGGGAGTACCGCCTGTTGGACGTCTCGATATTGAACCAGCTCGTTTTTCTCGGCATTCTCGGCCTGCTTCCGGAGTCGAAGGACGCGTTGAAATATTCCGAAGACCGCGAGGAGACGATCAAGGCCGTGGACGCCGGCGAGGGGCGCATGGCGTTCTTCCTGCGTCCGGTGACGATGGAGCAGATAATCTCCGTGGCTTTGAAGGGGGAGAAGATGCCCGCGAAATCAACTTTCTTCTACCCTAAACTGATCTCCGGCATGGTCGTGCATAAACATTAAGGACGATATATGTCTCTTTTCGGCAAGCCCAAATACACGGTAGTAAAGATAAAGAAAAAGGAGATACCGGACGGCCTCTGGACCAAGTGCGAGGAGTGTTTCGAGACCCTTTACAATAAGACCCTGGAGGAGAATCTGCGGGTCTGTCCGAAATGCAATTATCATTTCACCCTGGACGCCGTCTCCAGGGTGAATTTGCTAATGGATAAGGATACCTTTAAGGAGTTCGACGCGGACATGCTTGCCGCGGATCCTCTGGAGTTTAAAGGGCCCAAGACCTACATCGAGAAGCTCGATCAGGACAGGAAAGCCACCAATCTAAAAGACGCGGTCATCACCGGCGAGGGGCTGATCAACGGGCACAGGGCGGTGCTGGCGGTCACGGATTCGCGTTTCATAATGGGTTCGATGGGCTCTGTGGTGGGAGAGAAGATAACCCGCGCCGTGGAGTTCGCCACGGCCGGCCGGCTGCCGGTAATCATAGTCTCCGGTTCCGGCGGCGGGGCGAGGATGTATGAGGGGGTTTTAAGCCTTATGCAGATGGCCAAGACCTCGGCGGCCCTGGCGTATCATCACCGCGGCGGCCTGCCGTATCTTTCGGTGCTGACCAATCCGACCATGGCCGGGATAATGGCTTCTTTCGCCGCTCTGGGGGATATAACCCTTGCCGAGCCGAAAGCGCTGATCGGTTTCACCGGCCCGAGAGTCATCGAGCAGACCATAAGACAGAAGCTCCCCCCGGGATTCCAGCGCTCGGAATTCCTCCAGGAACACGGAATGATCGACATCATCGTCAACCGCAAGAATATGAAGAATACCATAAGCTTGTTGCTTGACTATCTTGCGAATAAGGGTGTATAATAAATATTTTAAAGCTGTTTTCGGCATGAGAAATCCATTCAGATAATGCGGGAGAGAGAGACATGGCACAGGTAAGCCTGAAGAATGTATCGAAGATATACAGCACCGGCGCGAAAGTGGTTAATAATGTAAACCTTGGAGTGGAAAACAAAGAATTTATGGTCCTGGTCGGGCCTTCCGGCTGCGGGAAATCCACCACCTTGAGGATGATCGCGGGACTCGAAGAGATAACCGACGGCGACATCTATATAGGCAATAAACGCGTCAACGATGTGCCGGCCAAGGATCGCGACATAGCAATGGTCTTTCAGAACTACGCCCTTTATCCTCATATGACGGTTTTCGAGAACATGTCGTTCGGGCTGCGCCTGCGCCATTATCCAAAAACCGAGATCGCCCAGCGGGTCAACGAAGCGGCTGAGATATTAGGCATAAAGCACCTTTTGGAGCGCAGGCCGAAGGAACTTTCCGGCGGCGAGCGCCAGCGAGTGGCGCTGGGCAGGGCGATCGTGCGCAAACCGATGGTCTTTCTTTTTGACGAGCCTTTGAGTAATCTCGACGCCAAACTGCGCGTGCAGATGCGCACCGAGATACACAAACTGCACATCCGTATTCAAACCACCATTATTTATGTCACGCACGACCAGACCGAGGCCATGACCATGGGCGATCGTATTGCCGTCATGAGGGGCGGGGTGATTCAGCAGGTGGCCGATCCGATGACCATTTACGATAGACCGAAGAACAAGTTCGTCGCCGGGTTTATCGGGATGCCGCCGATGAATTTCATGAACGGAAAAATAGTAAAAAAGGACAACCGTCTTTATTTCGAGGAAGGGCGAGTCAAGGTCAAGATAATAGATGAAATGACGAGCAAGCTTGCGCCTTACGCCGGCAAAGAGATCATTTTCGGCATCAGGTCGGAGGATATCTACGACAAGCTTTTCGCTTCCGACGCCGCCCCGGAGAACATCGTCAGGGTCAACTGCGAGGTGGTCGAGCCTATGGGGTCGGAGGTCTATCTCTATCTTAACACAGGGAAACACACTTTCATCGCCCGGGTAGGTGCGCATGACCGTCCCAAGGTCAATCAGGACATCGAGGTCGTCTTCGATATGAGCAAGGTGCATTTCTTCGACAAAGAAAGCGAAGAGACCATCGTTTAGCCGCGCAGGTGTTTTTTTAGCCTGTTGACTCCGGGCGCCGCTTTGCGTTATAATATAAGCACGATGAGACCCGACAAAGCTTCCCGGGCAAAACCGCGCGGCGTTCCGCAGAGGCTGTTCCTTGCCGCCTCGGCAGGCGCCGTATTTTTTCTCCCCGCTTTATTTCTCAAGGCGGTCCCGCCGCTCAGCCTCTTCCTGTTCTATCTCGGATTCATTTCTTTTACCTTATGGCTTTTCGCGCGCTACAATTCCGGGCTCAGAAAAATATCTTTCGACGCGGAGTGCCTGCAGGAGCGCATTAATCTTTCCGGAGATTCGGTCCGCAAGCAGAAGAGCGAAATAGAATCGGCGCGCGCCAGGTCTGTGCTCTATGGCGAGCTGAAAGAGATCGTAGAGAAGGTCAATGACGATCTCAGTCTGGATTCGGTGGCGCATAATCTTACCGGAGTGGTATTCGACCTGATCGGCGGGAAGGCCGGTACCTGTTCCTTGTATTTGGCAGATCCCTACAGCCGCCGGCTCACCCTTTTCAAAACCCGCAAAGAGGACAAGAAAAGCGTGGTCAAGGACAAGGAGGGCGATATATTCGATCTCTGGGTGATGCGGCATTCCGGCAATCTGCTTGTCGAAGACACGCGCAGCGATTTCCGTTTCGACCTGGAAAAGGCCGCGGATGCCGGCTCCAGATCGGTGCGTTCCCTGATAAGCGCTCCTCTGGCAAGCGCCGATTCTTTTCTGGGGTTACTGCGGCTCGATAACCAGCGTCCGGGCGCGTATACCCAGGAGGACCTGCGTTTTCTGTCCGTTATCTGCGGCATAGGCGCGGTCGCCCTGGAGAACAGTATGCTTTTCCAGCGCACCAAGGAATTCGCCATACACGACGGGCTTACCGGGCTTTATACCAAAGGTTACCTGATCGAGCGTCTGCGGGAAGAGATACGCAGGAGCGTGCGCCGCAAGAATAGCTGCTTCTCCCTGTTGATGGTGGATATCGACCATTTCAAACAGTATAACGATAATTTCGGTCATATCGCCGGAGACATCGTGCTCAAGAATTTGAGCCGTCTGCTGACCGATTCGTTGGGAGAGTTCAGCCCGGTGATAAGCAGGTTCGGCGGGGAGGAATTCTGCGTGATACTTCCCGACACGGACAAGAAGAAAGGGGCGCGTCTTGCCGAAGAACTGTGTTCCGTGGTCGCGGCTTCCAGGATAAGCCTGCGCCAGCAGCAGGAAAAGATGACAGTATCGATAGGGGTTTCGGCCTTCCCTACCGACGCCGGTTATGAGGATGAGCTGATCATAAAGGCGGATAAGGCGATGTATGCGGCCAAGAACGGCGGCAGGAACAGGGTGGTGATTGCGTGAAAAGCGAAGCTATGATTTGGTTTGTGCTCCTTTTTTCCCTGGCGGTCTACGCGGCTGTCCTGCGCAGGTTGCTGGGCCTGCTGTTGAAACGCCGGCAGGATGAAGTGCCGCTTTTGCGCCGCGAGCTGGAGAAGCTTAACGAGGAGGATGCCGAACTGCGTTCAGTCCTTGAGGAAGAGAAGGGAAAACTCTCCAGGACCGCGGCTATTTACGAGCTGACCGGAGAGGTTTGCAAGTCTCTTGACGAAGATAAGCTGGCGGCGGTCTTCCGGGAGCAGGCGGTTAAATACTTCGGCGGTGAAGTGCATTGCGGTTTTGTCAGGCAGGAGCAGACACCCGAAAGGCGCCGGGAGGGGGAGTATTTCTTTCCGCTTTCCATCGACGGGAAGATGTTCGGGTACCTCGGCGTCTACGGCCTGAGGATGGAAGATAGCGAGCAATTCCAGATATTCGGCCAGCAGTTCATTCTCGGATTGAAGCGCGCGGAACTGTTCAAACGGGTGCAGACCCTGGCGGTCACCGATTCTTTGACCAGCGCCTTCAGCCGCCGCTATTGGGCGGAACGTTTCCGCGAGGAGATCCTCCGTTCGAAGCGTTTCAACTACCGGTTCTCTTTCCTGATGATAGATATAGACCATTTTAAGTTCTACAACGACCATTACGGGCATCTGGTGGGGGATGTTATTCTGAAGGAAACCGCGGCCATTATCAGGGAAAATATCCGCCAGATAGATTTGTTCGGCAGGTACGGCGGGGAGGAGTTTTCCCTTATCCTTACCGAGACAGACAAGGCGGGCGCGCTTTTCGCCGCCGAACGTATCCGGCGCGCGGTCGAATCCAGGCAGATCAGAGCTTACGACGAAGACCTGCGCGTAACCATCAGCATCGGCGTGGCCACCTTTCCGCAGGACGCGTCGGAGATGGAGAGCCTGGTGGATAGCGCCGACAAATTCCTTTATATGGCGAAGCACGGCGGACGCAACCGCGTCTGCTCCGCCTCCTGAGATTCCCGTTTTCGCCCCTCTTTCTTAGAAATTTTCCCGCGGATGTGATATAATACCCAAACCGACTGGAAGGTTCGGTATTCGCTCGTGCGAAGCTCCGGGGAGGTCGCTTGAACAAGCAGATAGCCGAATAAGCGCTGTGTACCGGCGAAGCATCGGCTTCGCCGGGAAATAGAAGGAGCCGCGGGCTCCACTCAAATGATATCTCAAAAGGCGAGCCCCACAAAAAAACGGAGTTTGTAATGAAGTTTTCCGTGCCGATTAACTGGCAGACGGATCTGCTGGATACGATAGATATTTCGTCGGTAGCCGAAGTTTACGGCAAAATGGAACCCGATTGCCTGGGCGGCGCGCATGCTTCCTGCCTGCTTCCTTCAGCCGGCAGGAAAGCGCTTTGTCGCGAGGTCGGGCGCGCTCATTCCCTGGGATTGGCTTTTAATTATCTTTTGAACCCGGTTTGCACAGGCAATATGGAATGGACGAGGGGGGGGCAGGTGAGGATACGCCGTCTTCTTGATGTTATTTCTCTCGCAGGAGCGGATGGGGTGACCGTTTCCACGCCTTATCTGCTGGCTCTGGTGAAGAAATCATTCCCTCATTTCAAGATCTCGGTTTCGGTGGGTGCCGCAGTGGATACACCGGCGCGCGCCGCCTACTGGGAAGATATGGGGGCCGAACAGATCACCCTCTCCTGCGTGGATGTCAACCGTGATTTTCGCCTGCTGGGCGCTATACGCAGACGCGTACACTGCCACCTGCAATTGATAGCCAATCTGCCGTGCCTGCCTAATTGTCATCTTCAACGGTACCACGGGAATATCTCCAGCCACGCCTCGCGCAGGCGCGAAACGGGAAGTTTCCATATCGACTATTGTTCTCTTCTCTGTAGGTTCATGCGTTTGTCTGAGCCGGAAAGGATGTTATCGGCGGTATGGATCCGTCCCGAGGATGTGCGTTTCTATGAAGAAGCCGGCGTTGACCGCATAAAGCTTGTGGACAGGGGAATGAAGTCCGCGGAGTTGGCGCGCATAGTTTCGGCTTATACAGCCGGCAGGTACGAGGGTAATCTCCTGGATCTCTTTCCCTTTAACACGGATAAATACGTGGTTAATTTCGCTCCTCAGATTTTAAAGAAGTTTTTTTATTTCTTCCGACCTTTTCAATACGACATTCTGCGCCTTGCCGCTCTCGGCCGCGCGCTTTCTGCCGGAGGGATATACCTGGATAACCGTAAACTGGACGGCTTCCTGGAATTTTTTCGTCAGGGGAAGTGCCGCGGATATGATTGTTCTTCCTGCGGTTACTGCCGCGACGCGACTTCCAAAGCTTTGACCGTCTCTGCCGGCATCAAAGAGGCCGCGCTCAGGACTTATCGCAGAGCTCTCGACGATCTTGCCGGAGGAGGCATCTTTTTTATCAAGGATAAAAGCCGGAGCGGAAGAAAATAAACGCTGCGGTTTGTCCGTGAAACAACCGAAGGCATTTCTTCAAATCCAGCTTTCTAAATCTCGCCTCAGATGCTATAATCATAAAATCGTCGGAGGCCATGCGGTATGTCCCCGCGCCGGTGTTGTCCTATACCGATCCCTCGATACGGCAATAAAAAATCGCGGTTTGCCCGAAAGGCGCACTATGGAACATATTTCTTCCCGCTCAAAAGCGCGAATGAAGTTTTCTATCCGCAGAGAGATGAGCACGGCGCTTGGAGTTTATACATTCGCGGATAGGGTTTGGCCGCTCTTTTCGGAAATCTTGGAAGGATAGCAGTATTGCGCTTCGGCAAATAGCGGACGCCTGGCTTAAGTAATTAGACAGGCTCACTGCCAAGGCTTGCCGAAGAATCAGCCCGCGGCGTTTCATTTGTAAATCCCGGTTTTACGAATTGAAACGAATGCCGGGCAGAAAGGAGAGATTGTTCACTCGTTTATGTCTAATTCCACGGATATCAGAAAACTCCTGTTGGTGCGGCCGCCCCGTTATTTATGGCCGTTTATAAACGAATCGGATAATTCTCTTCTGCCGCTCGGACTCCCCTGTATAGCCGCCTCGGTACGCAGGGCCTTTCCGGAGATAACAGTCAAGATAATCGACTGTCCTCCCTTAAAGATAGGCTGGAAGAGCCTACGTGAGATAATCGAGCTCGAAAAGCCGGATATTATAGGAGCAGGGGAGGAGGCCCTTTATCACCATGAGGCCGCCCGTCTTTTTTCTCTCGCCAAGGATATATATCCGCGCATAGTTACCGTAGCCGGCGGGCATTTCTTTTCCTGGATGTATGAGCAGAGCCTTAAGTCGTTCCCTCTGGATTTTATTGTGCGTTTCGAAGGGGAAGAGACGATCGTGGAGCTTATTGCCGCTCTGCGCAGAGGGGGGGATCTTTCCGGGGTTCAAGGGATCGCCTACCTCAAGAACGGCAGGGCCGTGCGCACGGCCCTGCGAGAGATGGTTTCCGATCTGGACAGCCTGCCGTTGCCGGCTTATGACCTTATGCCGATGGGCAAATATTCCCGTTTCGGCTACATCTGGCCGCAAAGCGCCACACTGGAGCATTCCCGTGGCTGCGTGGACCGCTGCAATTTTTGTTCCTTATGGACGTTCTGGGGCACGCAGAAACGCAATGATATCGAGAAAGGCGAGCTTGAAGTTTCTCCGCGCTACCGGACCAAGAGCGTTCAGCGCACGCTGGAGGAGGTGGATATCATCTATAAAGAATACGGCCGGCGTTATATTCTTTGGGCCGACCCTACCTTCAACGTCCAGCCCGAGTGGACAAACGAGTTTTGCGAAGGCCTGCTGAAGAGAAATTATAAAGATCTTTACTGGTGGGCTTTTATCCGGGCTGATTTTACTTTACGCGACGAGAAACTCGGCATACTTGAAAAAATGGTCAGGGCCGGAATGGTGCATCCGCTGATCGGGGTGGAGCGGTGCTGTTCTGAAGATCTGCGCCTCCTCAAGAAAACCGCCTATACTCGTGATATGATCAAGGAGGTTTTTGCGATATTCAAGAACAAATACCCGCACGTTTTTCGTCAGGGGACGTTTGTTACCTGCCTGCCGTTCGACACCAGGAAGTCCATGCTTGATCTCGTTAAATACGCGGTGGAGATAGATATAGATTATCCCGCTTTCCATCCGGTAGCCCCGGTGCCCGGCACGTTCCTTTACCAGGAGGTCAAAGCGCGGGGCCGTCTCCTGGAAACCGATTTCAGCAAATACGACTGGGCAACCCCATTGATGTCTTCCGAGACCGGATTGTCCAGGGCGGAGCTTTCAGATCTGAATATGGAATTGAACAAACGGTATGTGCTTTACAGGCCGCACTGGTTAATACGCGGGCTTTTTTCACCGCATAAACACAAGAGGGGTCTTTACCGCTGGTTTCTCAGGAATACCCTGAAGATGCTTTTTTTGTCTCTTTGGGATGCCCTGCGCGGTAAAAGAAGCGTTGAAGAGTTGACCGGTTTTATGCGCTTAAGGCGCCCCCGATGGTACGATGAATGAACTTCGCGGCAAAGACCAGACTGGTCATCCGCATACCCGGGGACGGGGGATTGGGTAGCCTTTATGAAAAATAATATTCCAGGCGATTCTTCCGGTTCAGGTGGCGGGTATGCGTCCGTCGGCGGGAGAGCCTGTTTGCGCGTCCGCGCGCATATACTGCTGGCGCTTTTGATTGTTTTTGCCTCTGGAGCTGCGCGTCTCCATGGTTTAGGGCAAAGGTCATTATGGTTTGATGAGTCCATAATAGTTCTTGAGGTTTACAACCCCGCTCCGGAGAACGCGCACACCGGCAGTGGAGATATCCATCCGCCTCTTTTTCGGATTTTATGGCGTTATTTAACGCAAATGTCCGCGCCGCCGGCGGCGGGAATTCCCTCTCTGCAGAAAGCCGGAGAGGATACCTCTCCGGCTTTCAATGAACGGGCATTGCGCCTGCCTTCTGTGCTGTTCAGCCTGTTGGCCGTTGTTTTAATCTACGCGATAGGGAAATCCCTGTTTGGAACGGGTATCGCGCTGTTTTCGGCGGCGCTAATGGGTATTTCCGCTTTTCAGGTATACTACGCGCAGGAAATAAAGATGTACGCCTTGTTCGAATGCCTTTCCCTGACATCGGGCTTATTGTTGATAACGGCATTACAGAACGGGAAGAAGCTTTTCTGGGCGGGGCATTCACTGGTCAATGCCCTGGTTCTTTATACTCATTATTCAGCGTTTCTTCTGCTTGGTGGCCAAGCCGTATTTGTGCTTTTGTATTCTATTTGCCGCCCCGGCCGCAGAACGGTAAAATACTGGATTGCGTCGTCTTTGTTTACCGCTTTGCTTTTTTTGCCCTGGAGCGGCAAGATGCTGCATCATATTCTGCGGGTTAAAGGGCACTTCTGGGTTCCTCCGCTTACGCCGGGGCAGTTGGCGGGGATATTCAAGAATTTCTTTTTCGGCTATCACACCGCTTTTCCCGGCTCTACTGCCGGCACCCTGGCGGCCTTCGCGGTCTGCCTGGCGCCAACCGTTTATTTGGTGCGCTGTGCAGTCAGAAGAGACGGGACATCTTCCTGGGGCCGGAGTGATTCCGCGATCTTTATACTTGTTTGTATGGTTGTTCCGCTCCTGGCGGCTTTGGCGTTATCGCCGTTATTTTGCCCGCTATTGTTCGACAGGCCGCTTATTTTCGCAAGCGGTTACTTTTATCTTCTGTTTGCCTGCGGTTTACGCCTGCTTTGCCGCCGCAGGCCCGCCGCGGCGATCTGTTTGTTCGTGGTATTCCTCGCCGTTGCGCTTTCGGCGCTGCGGAATTATTACCGGAATGAACATTTCGAGCCTTCGGGCGGAGTTGTAATGAACAAGCCTCTGCGCGAAGTATGCGACTACATAAAGCGGGCATATAAGCCCGGGGAGGCCGTGCTTTTGTCTCACTACAGTACGTTGTATCCCATGGCGTGTTACCTGCCGCGCCGGATGTTGCCCGGGCTTTTCCTGATAGATTCTCCCGTCGAAGATAAATATGAAAAGAACACTCTTTCCGGCATGCTGAAGATGCCGTGGGTCAAAACCGCCACTGAGCGGCAGTTCAGCGGGAAAGAAGGCGGGTTGTGGCTCGTTTGCAGCGGCTGGAACAGAAAGATAATCCGGCCTCCGGCCGGGATGGAGGAGTTTCTTTCCCGGCAGAGGCTCGTAAAGGAAAATCGAGCGTTCGAAGGAGTGGAGATTTATTATTACGAACTGCGGAAATAAAACTGTACGCGGGGAAGGTATGAGAGTATTACTGATCAATCCCGATTCCAGCGTGGTATCTAAAAGCTGGGCTTATCGCAAGTTTTGCGCTCCGATAGCCCCTTTGGGGCTGGCCTATCTCTCGGCTGTGCTGGAAAAAGACGGTTTTGAGGTCGCCGTCTATGACCAGTTTGCCCTGAAAACCGGGGATGACGCTCTTTTGCGGAAGATATCTTCATTCAGACCGGGGGTGATAGGTATTGCGGCTCTAACTACCGTTGTCCCGGACATTAAAAGGATGATATCCCGTATCCGCGCAGAAAACACGGACGTTACGATAATTCTGGGCCATATCCACGCCACGTGTTTTCCGGCGGACATGCTGGGAGACGGCATGGCTGATATCGTAGTGAGGGGAGAAGGGGAGGATACCCTGCTGGAGGTCTGCCGTAACATCCGTTCCGGCAAATCCTGGAGAGAAGCGCCGGGCATAAGCTATAGCGAAGACAGCGCGGTTGTCGAAAACCCGGACAGGCCTCTGCGCGACGACCTCGATTCCCTTCCGTTGCCGGCCTGGCATTTATTCGACGCCGACCTTTATAAGGAGGCGCCTCTGGTAGCGATCAACAGGTCCCGCGCGTTCCCGATTATCGCTTCCCGGGGATGCAAATACCGCTGTTATTATTGTTCCCAGGATAAGGTATATCCGCGCATGCGTTTCCGTGACCTTGAGAAAGTGGCCGACGAAATGGAGTATTTTGCCGATACCTTGCGGGTCGGATATTTCGGTTTTAGCGACGCTTATTTCCCCTGGGACGAAGATAGCGGCCTGCGTTTCTGCCGGATAATCATCGGGCGCGGTCTGCATAAAAAGGTCCGTTGGTGCACGGAGACAAGGGTAGATAAAGTGACTCCGCGCCTGCTGCGCGCGATGAAGGAAGCCGGGGCGCATCTTATCATGTATGGGATAGAGGTCGGCAGCCGGGAGGTGCTCGAGCGGTTGAACAAGCACACCACCCTGGAACAGGCCCGGTTCGCGGTGAGGGAGACCGCGAAAGCGGGTATCTTTTCGCAGGGGTTGTTTATTCTCGGCCTGCCCGGGGAAACGCCGGCTACATGCAGGCAGACGATAGATTTCGCCAGAGAGTTGAATTGCGACATAGTAAAGTTCAATCTTGCCGTGCCTTACCCGGGGTCCCGTTTCTTCGAGGAACACGGGAAAAACCTGATAAAAGAATCCCCGGAGAAGTTCACCAGTTGGGCTGACTGGACACACCTGGGAGGGGGGCTGGTCTATGCCCCGCAAGGCATGAGCGGCGACGCCTTGCGTTATTTCCAGCGCAAGGGTATGATGGAATACTACGCCCGTCCGGGAGTCATAATAAAAAACCTCTCCCGGGGAACAATAACCTTGCGTAATCTTATCTTCGGCGGGGCCTGGCTGTTGTTTATTTTTCTCTTCGGCAGTTTGAAAAAGACAAAAAAAATATTTCTAAAACGATCATGAAATTGATAGTCCCGACAAACTGGCAGGACGATATTCTGCAGGAGCTTCCTTTACGGGAGATAAGCGGGTTTTACGGCCAACTTGACCGGGATTTTACCGGGGGCGGCAGGCCTTCCTGCATTTTACCTCCTGTCGGCCGCGCGAAAGCCGCCGCGCATATCGCTTCGATCCGCGCCAAAGGGCTGTCTTTCAACTATCTGCTGAATTCGGCTTGTATGGGCAACGCCGAATTGACCCCGGCGGGCAGAAAACGATTGCGCGCATTGCTTGACTGGATATGCGGTTGCGGGGCCGACTGCGTGACCGTTTCCATACCGTACTTGCTGGAATTCATAAAGGCTAATTATCCGTGTTTGAAGATATATGTTTCCACGCAGGCGGGGATAAAAACCGGGGAAGAGGCCGTTTTCTGGGAAAAGATGGGCGCCAGCGGTTTGACTCTTTCGGCAACGGACGTCAACCGCGATTTCGAGGCTTTACGTCGGATACGTTCGGCCGTCGGCTGCGAACTGTGCTTGATAGCCAATCTGGACTGTCTCCACGGCTGTCCGTTTTTCAGGTATCATTCCGCAATTAGTTCGCATGCCTCACAGGACGGGCACCGGAGCGGGGGATTCGTGATAGATTATTGCTTCCTGCGCTGTTTTCTCATCAAACTCAAATCCCCGGAGCACTTTATCCGCTCCGGGTGGATCCGCCCCGAGGACAAGGGGATTTACGCCGAGAGAGGGATAAACGCCTTGAAGCTGGTTAACCGCACTATGCCCACGAGCAGGATAAAGCGGATAGTGACGGCTTACAGCCAAGGACGTTATGACGGCAACCTGGCGGATCTCTTCTCGGAACCTTCCGATACCCTCCGCCGCGCGGCCTCTTTCTGGGTGAGGAACCTCTTTTTCTTCTTCCGGCCCTTGAGTGTGGACCTGCGCAGGCTCTACGCTTTCCGGGATATCGTTTCGCGCAGAAAGATATTCATAGACAACCGTTCGCTTGACGGATTCCTGGATTTCTTTCTTCATTCTTCCTGCGCGCATAAAGACTGCGCCGAGTGCGGTTATTGTAAAGATATAGCCGCACGCTCGGTGAAGATAGATCCGGATTACCTGAAAAAGGCGTCCGGACGTTTCGAAGCTTTCCTTGAAGAGATTGCCGGCGGCGCTCTCTTCCGGACGGGGAGAATAAGATGAGGTTGTCCGTGCCCACGAACTGGGACGATACTTTTATAGAAAGCCTTTCTCACCGGAAGGCCGAAGAAGTGCGCGGGAAAGCGGAGGCGGGATTGAAGGCCCGGCACGCCGGGCACATACGGGCGGCGCGCGCCAAAGGGTTCTCTTTCAATTATCTCCTGGATGAAGCGTGCCTGGATAACCGCGAATGGGGCCGCAACTGGCAGTCCGGCATTGAAAATTTGCTGGACCGGCTTGCCGCGTGCGGAGCCGACAGGCTGACGGTGAGCGTTCCGTATTTGCTGGAGCTGATAAAAAAAAGGTTCCCGCTTTTTAAAGTGAACGTCTCTGATTCCGCCCATATCGACTGCGCGGCACGGGCCAGGTTATGGCTTGAACTCGGCGCTGACTCCCTGACCTTGTCCTCCGTCAGGGTGAACCGCGATTTCGGCTTGATAAAAGCCATACGCGCCGCCGTGTCTTGCGAGCTGAGGCTGTCCGCCAATGCCCCCGGATTATTGAATTGTCCGTTCTCTTTTCACCGCCCGTTCTTCGGCGCGCACCGCAGCAAAGCAAAAACCGTTCTTTTTGATTATGACCTGGCCGGGTGCCGGCGGATATTTCTCTCCGACCCGGTAATGCTGCTGAAGGCTTCCTGGATCAGGCCGGAAGACGCCGGCTTTTACAGCCGCCTCGGCGCGGATATTCTGGAGCTTTCCGGTTCTTCGCTTCCGGAGGAAAGATTAAGGATTTTGATAGACGCTTATTCTCAGGGAGCCTACCGGGGCAATCTGCTTGACCTGCTTTTGTGTGAGGACAGGACGGAGACGGGAAGAGATGTTTTTAGCGTGGACAACGCCAAGCTTGACGGTTTCATTGAAAGGCTTTACGAAGCCGGCTGCAACGGCGCGGCCTGCGGAGGATGCCGGTTCTGCGCCGAAAAAGCGCGCGAGGCGGTGGAGTTCGATGAAAAGGAACGTCAATATGCTTTAAAAAGGCAGGAGGATATTCTGAAGGAACTGCTGTTGCCGTGCGGGGGAGGGCGTTCCTGCGGAGATTCCCTCTGGTAATATCGAAGCCGCCGGCTATAATAAAGTAATGCTAATCTGCGGAGGTGCGGTTTGAAACTGGTTATGCCCACTAACTGGGACGACGCGCTGGTCCCCGAATATAAGAAGCTGGGGATAGCCGAATGTTACGGTAAACTTGCCGTGGACGTCGTGGGAGGCGGCCGATCGGCGTTCATTCTCCCGAACGTTTCCCGTGTCCGGGTCGCCGGGCATATCCGCAAGCTGCACGGGGCCGGGATTAAATTTAATTATCTTTTGAACGCCGCCTGCGGTTCTTTCCGGGAGTTTAGCCGTTCCGGGGATAGGGATGTGAGAAAACTGCTGGGTTGGCTGACTGACGCCGGGGTGGATTCCCTTACAGTGGCCTCGCCGTATTTCTTACAAATGATAAAAAAGAAATACCCGGCTTTTAATATCTGTGTTTCTACCAATGCCGAGGTCGCCTCTCTGCAAAAAGCGCTTTTCTGGCAGGAGCTCGGGGCGGACCAGATCACGCTTGCGCACAACCTGGCGAATCGCGATTTCGCCCTGATAAGGCTGTTGAAGAAGAAAGTCTCCTGCGAATTGAGGCTGATCGCCAACACCAGCTGCCTGCTGGATTGTCCTCTCTTCAGGTATCATAACGCTTACGACGCCCACAGCTCGCAGGCGGATTCTACGCGCAGGCCCGGGTTCGCCGTGGATTATTGTAATCTTTTCTGCAAGTTTATCCGTCTGAGCGACCCGGTGAGGTTTATCTCTTCTCAGTGGATCAGGCCAGAAGACCTGGCCGTTTATGAATCCGCCGGTATCGGGACGTTAAAATTGATCGACAGGCGTTGCTCCACGGAGAAACTATTGCTCATCGCGCGGGCTTACGCAGGCCGTAGATACGACGGCAACCTGGTGGATCTGCTGCCGATGTTTCACGGCAAGACCGTGCTTGATCCCCGCACGCTGCCGTTGAAAGTCAGGTATTTTTTTCATCCTCGCGAGCTCAATCTTTTTTCTTTGGCCGAGCTCGGGAGCATACTGCAGGATTTCAGAATCCGCATAGACAACACCAGACTGAACGGTTTTATCGGGAAATTCGTCACTTCCGGCTGCCCGCATGGAGGCTGCTCCGATTGCGGTTATTGCGCGCGGGTTGCCGGAGAGGCGTTGAGCTACGATAAGGAATACCTGGATTCCCTGCGTGACAGACACGGGAATTTTCTGGATAAACTGGTGAACGGGGAGTTTTTTCATTATTGACCGTTGACTGAACTTGACTGCGGTTTATATGCCGGCGGCGCAAGCGAAAGATGGGACGTGAAATGGAGATCGAACATTTAAGGATAACCGGGGGAATAGGAAAGTCCGGACAGGCGGACGGCGTCTTCGAAGTGGAGATGAAAATGGGAGATGTCGTCAGCATCGTCGGCCCTACCGGTTCGGGTAAGACTACCCTCATAGACGACATCGCCCTTTTCGCTTTCGAAAACACGCCGAGCAGGCGCAAGGTCTTTATCAACGGCAAACGCCTCCCGCCCGAGGCGGCAGGAGATCCCGCTCGTAACCCGGTGGCTTTTATAACCCAGCATACCAATTTTCTTTCCGATTTGCCGGTAGCTGAATTCCTTAAGATACACGCTTCTGTGAGGTCTAACGCGGACGTTCCTTCCGCGGTGGAGGAAACGGTGAATTTCGCTAACCAGCTCACCGGAGAACCACTGGATCCTCACAGCGGCATGACCGAACTCTCGGGAGGGCAGACCAGGGCGCTTCTGATCGCCGATGCGGTGGTGATCGGAAATTCACCCATAATCCTGCTGGACGAGATAGAGAATGCCGGTATCGACCGCAGCCGTGCCCTGGAATTGCTGAAGAATTACAAAAAAATATTCGTTTTCGTCACTCACGACCCCGGGATCGCCCTGATGTCTGATTTTCGTATCGTAATGAAAAACGGCGCGATGGTTAAACTGGTGTGTTCGGACGGGGCGGAGCGCGCCGTGGCCGAAGAGATCAGGCGCCTGGATGAGTCTGTCCTGTATCTACGGAAGCTTATTAGGGACGGAGAAAAAGTGGAGGCGGGAGTCATGGACTGTTTCCCCGGCGCGCGCCGGTGCGGAGGGCGGTCATGAAAGCGGTGATCTGCGCCGGGCCTTCGACCGCCGGAAAAACTACAGTCCTCCGTCAGGCGGCGCGCAGGCTTATAAAAGCCGGAATGAAGCTCGCTTACCTTAAGATAGACGTGCAGTATGCATCCGAGGACTCTATTTTCGCGTCGGAATTCGGGATACCGGCAAAAAAAGTATTTTCCGGCGAGTTATGCCCGGACCACTGCAACGTAATGGTTTTCAGCGATGCCGCGGCATGGGCGCAGAAGTGCGGCGCGTCGGTGCTGATGGTTGAGACGGCCGGGCTTTGCCTTCGTTGTTCTCCTTATGTAGAGGGGGCGTTGGGAATAGCGGTGTTGGAAGCTACCGCCGGGATGAACCTGCCGATAAAGATAGGGCCGATGTTGACCCTGGCCGATGCCGCAGTAGTTACCAAGATAGATCTGATATCCCAGGCGGAGAGGGAGGTTTTCCGGGCGGGGGTGATGAAGGCTGCTCCCGGCATCCCGGTTTTCGAGTCGAACGCGTTATACGGAATAGGCATCGACGCCGTAGCGGCGAAGATAACGGCTGCACCGGATATACAAGGCCTCGATTTCAAAATGCGGGGCAGCCCTCCGGTGGGCACTTGCACCGTATGCGTAGGCAGGAAAGAAACCGGCTGGCAAAAACATTTCGGAGTAGTGCGGCCTTTGGATAACGGCATATTCTACCGGGGCGAATGAAATGGGAGAGAGAAGAATGGAAAAATTGCCCGGGTTGGACTGTGGTTTGTGCGGCAGGCGTTCCTGCGGAGAGCTCGCGCTGCTCATAAAAGAAGATCCTTCGGCCGCGTATCTGTGTCCGTACCTGAGCTCCGGAACACATACTGTAAGCGGGTGCTCTTGCGCGTCTACCGGCTCCTGGAATGATTCGCTCGGCCGGCCGTTCGATTTCATTCTGGATACCCTGCCTGGAGATCCCGGCCCCAGGGAAACCATATTATTATATAACCCAACCAGGATCGGCAAACAGGGAGTCAGGGCCGGCGACCTGTTGACAGGTCGCCCCATGGGAATGTCCTGCGGATGTCCGGTCACGCATTGCGGAGTGGTATTGGAATCCGACCCGGACAACGGCGTAATCGTCTGGTGCATCAGCGGACCTCTTGCCGCTCGCTCAACCCCGGTAAAGGATATCGGTTATTATTCGGCGCAGGCATACGAAGGAATAGTGCGCGACCGCCGGGTTGACCTGAAAGTAGGCGAACGTTACTGGTTCCTTCCACGCAACTGTATGCTGCAATGGCGGCACAGCGGCCTGGTGAATTGTCTGACTGCTTCGCCGGACGGACAGCGCGCGCGGGTGGAGGGACTTATGATAGGTTGATCCGGGAACGGGAACCGCGATGGTAATTTAACTTGCATTTAAAAAGTCTTTCATATAAAATGAAGCCGCTGAAACGGGCGCTTGTGCAGGTAAGCGCGCATGTATTCAGATTAACCCTGAAATCTATGAGACGTAAATACTTCATTGCCTTGGATTTAGGCGGTACCAGTATAAAAGCCGCCGTTTTTAGCGGAAAACTTTCCATACTCGAGAAGATGTCTATGCCGACACCGGCTTGCGCGGGAAAGAAAGCGGTGATCGGAGCGCTGATTTACGCCGCGAAGAAGTTGGCCTCGCGGCTCGGTTTGGATCTTAAGGATATCTCCGCCGCCGGCATCGGTGTGCCCGGTCCGGTGGATTTTGACAGGCAGGTTGTCCATTTCCTGCCGAATATACCCGGCTGGAGGAACGTGCCTTTAAGTTCCCTCTTCACCGCCGCCTGCGGTATTCCTTGCGTGGTGGATAACGACGCCAAGATGATGGCTTTGGCCGAATACACGCTCGGCTCCGCAAAAGGCAGCCGTAACGCCGTCTGCCTTACTCTGGGCACCGGGGTGGGCGCAGGATTGATAATCGAGGGAAAACTTTACCGCGGCGCGGACAACGCCGCCGGTGAGATCGGGCATCTGCCTTTGAACGAGAACGGACCGGCGTGCCCCTGCGGAGGAAGGGCCTGTCTTGAGCGTTACGCAGGAAACGGAGCCCTGCTTAAAGAAGCGCGCGCCGCTCTCGGCGCGTCCATTACCCTGGAAAAGGCGAGCGCGCTGGCTGCCGAAGGCGACAAAAAAGCGCTCCGCTTCTGGCGGGCGGCCTCAACGCATATCGGCATAGCCTTGGCCGGATTGAGCAACGTTTTGAACCCGGATGTGATAGTTGTCGGAGGAGGGGTCTCTTTGGCAGGCAGGCCTCTTTTCGACGGCATAAAAGAAAATCTGCTGAGACGAGCGATGCCGGTGCAAGGGCGCAGGGTTAAGGTGGTGAGGGCAGCGCTGGGCAGTGACGCGGGTTTGATAGGCGCGGCTCTTGCGGCCGCGGGGAGGACGAAAGCATGAAGCTATTTTTGGATACGGCCGATACCGGCGAGATAAGGGAAGCGGCGGCGCTGGGATTGATAGACGGCGTGACCACCAACCCTACCCTGATGGCGAAAGAGAAACGCGACCCCGTGGAGGTGCTGAAGGAGATATGTTCCATCGTCTCGGGCCCGGTCAGCGCGGAAGTCGTCAGCATGGAAGCCGGCGGCATGGTCGAGGAGGCGATGCGGCTTTCGCGCATCGCCGGTAACATCGTTACAAAGATACCCTTGATCAAAGAAGGGCTCAAGGCGGTCGGAGCGCTCTCCCGGAAGGGGATAAAGACCAACGTGACGCTGTGTTTTTCTTCTTCCCAGGCGCTGCTGGCGGCGAAAGCCGGGGCGGATTACATTTCGCCTTTTATCGGAAGGCTGGACGATATCTCGCAGGAGGGGATCGATTTGATCAGGGACATAAAACTGATCTACGGGAATTACGGTTTTAAGACGCAGATAATCGTGGCTTCGGTAAGGAACCCGGTGCACGTCGCCGAGGCGGCCAAGATCGGAGCGGACATCGCGACCGTCCCTTACGAGGTCATCGAACAGCTTGTCAGGCATCCCCTGACCGATATCGGGGTGCAAAGGTTCCTGAACGACTGGAATAAGATATCGCAGCTTAACGCGTCAGCGGTTTGAACCGTGCCGGGGGTAGAATGAGGATATCTTTCATAGCAAACGGGTTGCTCATCGCGGCGCTGCTGTCGGCGCCCGCGGTTCGCGCCGCCCTCGCGCAGGATCCGGAACAGGGAGTGACCGTTAACGGCGATAACGTGGAGTATTCCACCGAGGAGAAAAAGGTCTCCGCTTCAGGCAACGTGGAGGTGAAATATAAAGACAGCACCCTGACCTGCGGCAGTCTTCAGGCGGATACCGTCACTAAGGACACGAAGGCTTCCGGAAACGTCAAGGTTTCCGATGCCCGCGGCATCATAGAAGCGGAGTCGTTTTCCTATAATCTGAAAACAAAGACCGGCGAAGCGAGCAACGCCGCTTTCAATTCGCCGCCTTACTTCGGCAGGGCCGAATCGGTAAGCAAGGTGGGGGAGAACGAGATAATCGCCAGGCGCGGTTATTACACTACCTGTGAATACGATACCCCGGATTACAGGCTCAGCGCGGAGGAGATAGATTTTAAGACCGGGGAGCGCGTCACCGCCAGAGAGAACGTCTTCCGCCTCTGGAATATGCCCCTGTTCTACCTGCCGTATTTCACTCACTCTTTCGCGGATCCCTTTATGCGCGTTCAGCTGACCCCCGGCACCCGCAGCGGGTGGGGGCCGTTTCTGCTTACCACGACGCGTTTCGACATCTGCGATAACGCGGAAGGCCGGATATATCTTGATTACAGAAGCAAGCTCGGCGTGGCCGAGGGGGTCGGCGCCAATTACGACACCAGGATCGCCGGTAAAGGCAACTTCAAGTTTTATTACGCGCACGAGAAAGACACTACCCTTGACGAGGGGACGCCGGACGAATTCGAGCGGTACCTGATACGCTGGCGCCACAAATGGGACATAGACCGCAGCACTTCCCTGATTAACGAATATTACAGGATCCATGATTCCAAATACACGCTTCTCGGCACGGACCACTTCATACTCAAGGATTATTTTTACAGGGAATACGAATCGGATTCCAGGCCGCTGTCATATACCCTGCTGCACCATTCCTTTTCCGGTTCCAGCCTCGACGTCCTCCTGCAAAAACGCACGAACCGCTGGTATGACCAGCTGGAAAAGCTCCCCGAGATAAAATACAGCCTTCCCGACGTTCCGCTCTGGGACGGACCTTTCTATTTCGAGAACGGCAGCTCTTTCGCCAACCTGAATTATAAAAAAGCGGTACCTTCGCCTTCGTCGGCCGACGTCTCGGTCAACCGCTTCGATACCTACAACAAGGTCTCTCTGCCCGCCAAGATAGCGTTCGTGGAATTCACTCCTTTTGCCGGCAGCCGGCAGACCTTTTACGACAGGGACATAGATAATGCAGCGCCGGGTCCGCGCACGATTTTCTACGCCGGGGCGGACGCCAGCACCCGCTTTTACCGTATTTTCGACGTGCGCCCGCGCCTGCTGGGGATGGATATCAACGGCTTGAGACACGTGATCACCCCTTCAGTAAAATACGCCTACAACCACGAGCCCACGCTGCCGGCAGAGCGGCTTAAATATTTTGACGAGGTGGATTCCATCACGCGCAGCAACGTCTTTACCCTGGAACTCTCGAACAAACTGCAGACCAAGCGCCGCAGCGGGTCCAGGGCGGACATCGTGGAACTGCGCCTGCAGACGGATTATTCTTTCGATCCCAGGACTGTCGCTTACGACCCCGCGACCTTCCGCCAGACCGTGTCCGAATCCGGCAGCAAGTTCGGGGACCTGCTCATTTATCTCGACGCCAGGCCTTACGACAACGTCCGTTTCAGCTCTTCGGCCAGATACGACCACGTCGGCGACTATTTCAAAGAGATCAACTACGATATCAACTATCACTTCGCCGCAGAGCGCTCCTTCGGTATCGGCCAGCGTTACACGAACAAGCTTTATGACAACAATTACGGCGGCAACCAGATCACCTTCAGCGCCGTCTGGAGATGCAATCCCAAGTGGAAGTTCGAATTATACGAGCGTTACCAGGTCAACCGGAGCACCCAGAGGGACAGCGGTTTCATAGAACAGCAGTATATCCTTTCGCGCGACCTGCACTGCTGGATAATGAACCTTGCTTACGATATCAAGGAAGATACCGGCCACACCATCTGGGTAATCTTCCGTCTCAAGGCGTTCCCCGAGATGGAATTCGGGTTTGACCAGTCCTATCACGCCCCCTCTTCAGGTTCCCAGCAATGAAAAGAAAACCCGGAATGCCCAAGTCCCACCCGGATTATTTCGCGATATTGAAGAAAAAGATAGAGCGGAAGAAAGCCGCGGTGGCCGTGATCGGGCTCGGTTATGTCGGACTGCCTCTGGCGGCGGAGTTCGCGCTCAAGGGTTTTAAGGTCACGGGGGTGGATCTCGATGAGGACAGGGTGAGGAGGCTCAACGATAACACTTCCTACATCTCCGATGTCCCGCATAAAGTGATATCCCGCGCCGCCGCCGCCGGCCTGCTGCGCGCTTCCACTGATTTCAGCCTTTTGTCCGGGGCCGACGTGATACTTATCTGCGTTCCTACGCCTTTGAAACGCAAATACCACCCGGATATCTCGTTTATCATCTCGGCGGTGAAACAGATCAGGAAGAACCTTCGGCCGGGACAACTGGTGATACTGGAGAGCACCACTTATCCGGGCACTACGCAGGAGGTCATACTGCCCCTGCTGGAATCGTCCGGACTGGTCTGCGGCAGGGATTTTTTTCTCGTTTTTTCCCCGGAACGCATAGACCCGGGCAACAGGAATTTCCCGGTTAACAGGATACCCAAAGTGGTGGGAGGGGTGACCAGCGAGGCCTCCGAACTGGCCGCCGCGCTTTACCGCCGCATCACCTGCGCGGCGGTGCCCGTTTCTTCTCCCCGCGTTGCCGAGACGGTGAAACTGCTGGAAAACACCTTTCGCATCGTCAACATCGGGATGATAGACGAGATGGCGATGATGTGCCACAAGATGGGCATAGACATATGGGAGGTGGTGAAAGCCGCCGGGACCAAACCCTTCGGCTTCATGCCGTTTTATCCCGGCCCCGGGGTCGGGGGGCACTGCATTCCCAAGGATCCGCTTTATCTCTACTGGAAGGCGAAATCGTTCGGGTTCAAATCGAAATACATAAAGCTCTCTTCCGATATAATCAACTATATGCCGCGTTACGTTGTAGACAGGGTGCAGGCCGCGCTGCGCTCGCGCGGCAGGCGCCTCAAGGGAGCCCGAATCCTGGTCTGCGGGGTGACCTACAAAAAGGACATCAAAGACCTGCGCAAATCTCCGCCCCTGGATATCATCGAAATACTCCGCTTGAGGCAGGCGGAGGTGTTTTACCACGACCCTTTGATACCTTATCTGAAGATCGGCTCCATAGACTTGATATCTCAGCCGCTGTCGCCTGCCGCGCTCAAGTCCTGCGACTGCGTGATTATCGCCACAGACCATTCCTCCGTCGATTACGCCCTTATCAGAAGGCATGCCCCTTTCATTTTCGATACCCGTAACGTTTACGCCGCCGCCGGCGATGGGATAGAAAAACTATGAGCGCAAAGAGGAAGACGGCGGTGGTGGCCGGGGGGGCGGGGTTTATCGGGGCCCATTTATGCCGCCGTCTAATAGCCGAAGGAATGCGCGTGGTATGCCTCGATTCTTTCGCGACAAGCGGCCTCCGGGCCCTGCGCGGACTCAGGCGCGATCCCCGTTTCGATTTCCTGCGTTTCGATATCAACCGGCCTTTCAAGCTCCCCGGAAAGTTCGGTTATTTTTTTCATTTGGCCTGCCCGGCTTCTCCTAAGGCCTATATGCGTCTGCCTCTTTTGACTCTGCGCACCGGTTCGATCGGGACGATGAATTGCCTGGAAGCCGCCTCGCTTGCCGGCGCGCGTTTTATACTGGCGTCCACATCAGAGGTTTACGGCGATCCTCTGATGCATCCCCAGCGTGAGGATTATTTCGGCAACGTCGATCCCGTGGGTCCGCGCAGCTGTTACGACGAGGCAAAACGCTTTTCGGAAGCCGCAGTCGCGGCATACCGCGGCGCGGGCAGAACCGAGGGCTGTATAGCCAGGATATTCAATACTTACGGCGAAGGGATGCTGGCTTCCGACGGCAGGGTAGTTTCCAATATGATCTGCGCCGCAGTCTCAGGCAGGCCCTTGCCGGTCAACGGTGACGGCAGTCAGACCAGGTCGTTCTGCTACATAGCGGATATGGTGGAAGGACTGCTGCGCTTGGCCCTGCGCGGAGTGCCCGGTCCGGTCAACCTCGGGAACCCGCAGGAGATCAGCATACTCAAGCTGGCGGGTATGATAAACCGTTTTACCGGCAACAAGGCGGGACTGCGTTTTCTAAAAGCCTCTGCCGGCGATCCGCGCAGGCGGAAACCCGACATCTCCCTGGCGGTAAAGCTGCTCGGCTGGCGCCCTCTGGTCCCGCTTGAGGAAGGGCTTGAGAATACCTGCCGGTGGTTTAAGGATATCCAGGTAAGTTTTTGATAATCGAGAATCGAAATTAGACCGCAATCGATAACTTTTATCGAATCAAATTTCGATTTTCGGCTCTCGATTGCTCTATGCGCTGTTTAAAGAACTTATTTAACAGCGCAATAGAACCTGATTGACAAGGATTTTCAAGGATGTTATATTGTTGCAAAAGGAGATGATGCCAAATGTCAAAAGTAGAGATCAAGAAAGACGAGTCGTTTGAAGCGGCGCTGCGCCGTTTTAAGAGGCAGATCGAACAGGAAGGTATTCTGAAAGAAGTACGCGACCGCAAGCATTACGAAAAGCCGAGTGAAAAACGAAGGAAAAAGGCGCGCCGCAAGCGTTAACGCGGGAAGATGCCTTTTTCGCTCTCGACCTCCTGGAACGCCTTCAGGCATTCTTCCGGCGGGGAAATGCTTTTTGAGATATTGGCTCTTGGGTTTACGGAGGTGGAATTAGGATTCAACCTCACCCGGGAAATGGTTGACGACGTGAAGAAAGCCTCCGGAAAACGCGGGTTTCGCGTATCGAGCGTGCATAACTACTGTCCGGTGCCGGAAGGGATGGAAAGGGGAAAGGCCCTGCCGGATTGTTATTCCATGTCTTCTACGGACCGGCAAGAGCGCGCGGCCGCCGTAAAATTTGCCAAAATAAGCATAGATACCGCCGCGGAATTGAATGCCGAGGCGGTTGTTTTGCATTGCGGGCGCGTGGAGATAAAGGACAGGACGCGGGAAATGATAGCCCTGCGCCTCCGGGGAGAAGAAGGGAACGCCCTCCTGGCGCAGACCAGAAAGGAATTCATCCGCGAAAGAAAGGATGCCGCTGGCGTTTTCTTTTCCAACGCCCTGCGCAGCCTTGAGGAACTCGACTCCTACGCTTCGCGCCGGGGCATAAAACTCGGGATAGAGAACAGGTTCTATTACCGGGAGATCCCGTCTTTTGAAGAGACCGGCGAGATATTCCGTCGCTTCACCGGCTCAAGCCTTTGTTTCTGGTATGATACCGGCCACGGCAGGATTATCGAAAACCTCGGGTTGGCGGCCGCGGGAGCTTTTATGGCTCGATATTCTTTTTTTCTGGGCGGTCTGCATTTACACAATGTTAAAAACTTTCAGGATCATCTTCCGCCTTCGGCGGACGGTGAGATAGATTTCCGGAGTATGGCCGAGGAAATAAGGGAATGTCCTTTGCGGGTGATTGAGGCGCATGCTCCGGCTTCCGGGGAAAGCGTTTCCGGGTCTCTTTCATTCCTTGAAAGGATAATACATGCTTAAGACGCGTTTACGTCCGCCGGCGGCCGCGGGGCGCTTTTACGAGAGCGCTCCGGAGGCCCTGCGCAGGCAGGTGGAATCGCTGGTGGACCCCGGACGCTCAAAAACCGAGGCGATAGGATGCATACTGCCGCACGCGGGTTATGTGTATTCCGGTAAGGTCGCGGGCCGCACGGTTTCGTCTTTGCGCATAAGGCCTCACCTCATACTGCTCGGCCCCAACCATACCGGCGCCGGAAGCCCGTTCAGTTTTTCTTTACAGACCTGGGAAACGCCTCTGGGCAAGTGCCGCGCGGATGATGAGATGGCGGCCGCCCTCACCGCGGAATGCGCTTTGCTTCGCGAAGACGACAGCGCGCACGAGGCCGAACACTCCCTGGAAGTGGAATTACCGTTTTTTCAATATCTCGGCGGGGATTTTCGCATATTCCCCGTATGCATAGGCGGGGGCGGCCCTTGCGAACTGATAGAATTAGGGCGCGCCATTGCGAATGCGGTAAAGAAGTCTTTCCCTCCCGGGTCGGTGCTGATAGCGGCCAGCAGCGACATGACGCATTACGAAAATAGTTCAAGCGCCGGAAAAAAGGACAGGGCGGCGCTGGATGCGGTTTGCGGCCTTGACGCCGAGGAGCTTTACCGGCGCGTTCTGGAAATGGATATAAGCATGTGCGGTTACGCCCCGGTAATGTCTCTGCTTGAGGCGGCAAAGCGGCTCGGAGCGGTCAAGGCGGAGATCATGGAATATGCCAACAGCGGAGAGGTGAGCGGCGATTTCTCCAGCGTTGTAGGCTACGCCGGCGTCGTTATCTACTGAAGTCCGGGCGCGGGAAAGGAAAAAAGCGTGGATAAACAAGACGAAAAGAAGAAGGTCGACGAGTCCTGGAAGGATTCGGTCGAAAAAGAGAAGTCGCCGGACAGCAAGGATGGCGGGTTTACGCCTCCGGAAGCGGATTTTAACATTTTTGTGACCAGCATGGCCTTACAGGCCTCCATCGCGCTGGGCATCGTCGCCAACCCCTCTACCGGAAAAAAAGAGTCCAATCTTTCCCAGGCGAAGTTCCTGATAGACACCCTGGCGATGCTGCAGGAGAAGACTTCCGGGAATCTCAGCGAAGAAGAGGGGCGGCTGCTGGAGAACGCGCTTTACGAATTGAGACTGCAATACGTGGAGAATAACAAATGAAAAAAACACCGGATACCGCAGACGAGAGCGCGAACAGCCGGAGCGTGACCTGCGGCATCGATAAAGAATTACTGGATATCCTGGCCTGCCCGGCCTGCGGGGGAGACATGAAGAGCGGCGCAGCCGCGGATTTTCTCTACTGTTTATCCTGCTCAAGACGTTATCCGGTTAAAAACGGTATCCCTATACTGATCATCGAGAAGGCGGAATTGCCGTCAAAAGGTTGAAAATTATGCCTGTTTCCAAAAAGATACTTGTTATTCATGGACCTAACCTGGCCCTGTTGGGCAGGCGCGAGCCCGCGGTTTACGGCAGAACTACCCTGGACGCCGTAAACGCGCTTTTAAGGAAGACCGCTGAGCCGCGGAAGGCGAAACTGTCTTTTCTGCAATCCGATATCGAGGGAGATATCGTCAAAAAGATAGGGGCCGCGCCGGGCAGTTTTGACGGTATCCTGATAAATCCCGCGGCATACACGCACACCAGCGTCGCTATCCGCGATGCCATAGCCGCGTCCGGCCTGCCCGCAGTAGAGGTGCATCTTTCAAATGTCCATTCGCGCGAACAGTTTCGCCGTAAATCGCTGATCTCGCCGGTGGCAAGAGGCGTGGTCGCCGGTTTCGGCGCGGATAGTTACCGGCTCGGCCTGGAAGCGCTCCTGGATATCCTTCAGACCGAATGAATATTCCGGCTTTGAAGGCGCTCAGAGAGCAACTGACGGCTTGCGGCGGCGGCGCCGCCATGCTGTTCATCGACCCCGCGAATGTATCTTATCTTTGTGCCTATCCCTGCCGCGATTCTTTCCTGCTGGTCAGCGCAAAAGAGTGCTTTTATTTTACCGATTTCCGTTATCTCGAGGAATCCTCCCGCGCAATAAAAGGCTGCCGGATAATACAGGTGGAATCTTCGCTTTGCGCCTCAATACAGACCGTCTGCCGCAGGCTTAAGGTGCGCAGACTCGCTTTCGAGCCGGAGCACCTTACGTATCTCTATTACAGCCGTCTTTCCGCCGCTTTAGGGCAAGGTACGGAATTGTTCCCCTTGCCGGGTATGGCGGAGGGATTGCGCAGGGTCAAGACCGCCCAAGAGATGACGAAAATAAGGGAGGCGGTTCGTATCGCGGCTTCGGCGCTGCGCAGGGCTTCGCGCATGCGCCTGGCCGGAAGAAGCGAAAAAGAGGTCGCTTTCGAACTTGAATCATATATGCGCGGATTGGGAGCGGAGCGGCCGGCGTTCGGCGTCATAGTCGCCTCGGGGCCTAATTCCAGCAAGCCGCACCACCTTACTTCAGAGCGAAAGATACTTAAAAACGAAGCGGTGCTGGTGGATATAGGAGCCGAATACCAGGGCTACAAATCCGACTTGACAAGGGTTTTCTTTTCGGGTAAAATTACTCCTCTTGAGGCGAAAGTGTATGAAATCGTGCTGACTGCGCAGGAAAAAGCGCTGGAGGCGGCGTCAGCCGGCGTTCCAGCCTGCGAGGTGGATGCCGCCGCGCGCAGTCATATCGTCAACAGCGGATACGGCAGGTATTTCGGGCATAGCCTGGGACACGGAGTGGGGTTGGACGTCCATGAACTTCCGCGTATCTCGAAGAACGAGAGCGGCTGGCTTTTGCCGGGAATGGTCTTCACGCTGGAGCCGGCGGTTTACCTGCCGGGTAAGTTCGGCATCAGGATAGAGGATATGGTTCTGGTCGGCGGGAAAGGAACGGAGGTACTTAGTGGCGATCTCGATAAATGAATTCAAGAACGGATTGACCGTTCTGGTGGACAATATAGTTTACGCGGTCCTGGAATTTCATCACGTCAAGCCCGGCAAAGGCGCGGCCTTTGTGCGGGTCAAATTGCGCAACGTCAAGAACGGTAACGTTCAGGAGATGACCTTCCGCGGAGACGAAAAGATAGAGGAGGCTTACATAGAGGAACGCAAGCTCCAGTACCAGTATGCATCGGGCGGGATGTTTTATCTCATGGACCAGGACAATTTCGAGGAGATCAGCATAAACGAAAAAGATATGGGGGAGAAGACCAAGTTCCTCCTGGACAACATAGAAGTCACCGCCTGTTTCTTCAAGAACGAAGTGCTCACCGTGAATCTTCCCAATTTCATCGAAGTAAAGATAAAACACACCGAGCCCGGCATCAAGGGCGACACCGCGAAGAGCGGGACGAAACCGGCCGAGATAGAAACCGGGGCCATGGTCCAGGTCCCTCTTTTCATTGAGATAGGCGACAGCATAAAAGTCGATACCCGCAGCGGCGGATACGTGGAACGTATAAACAAGTGAGGCCGCGCTCCGGAAAGGCAGGTGCCAGATGAACATTAAAGAGATCAAGGATATGGTAACCCTGATGAACGAGAACGGTCTTATGGAGCTGGAGATCGAAAAGGAAGGCATGCGCATCCGGCTCAAGAAAAGCGGCCCGGCTTCCGAAGGCTATCCCGGCGGCCCCATACTTATCGAAAAGGAAAAGGCCGGAGAGGCCCCGCAGGTCAAAGAAGCCCCGGTTTCCGCCGGGAAGGCCCCTGCCGGAAATACCTTAGAAATAAAATCTCCCATGGTGGGGACTTTTTACAGGGCGCCGTCTCCCGAGGCGCCCCCTTACGTGGAGGTCAACCAGCCCCTGGAAACGGGGCAGGTGATCTGCATCATAGAAGCCATGAAGCTGATGAACGAGATAAAATCCGAGATAAAGGGAAGGGTCGTGCAGATCCTGGTGGATAACGCCGAACCGGTAGAATTCGGCCAGCCTTTATTCCTTATCGAACCCGTCTAAAAAAACCGCGCCGATGTTCTCTAAAATACTGATAGCCAACAGGGGCGAGATAGCCTTGCGCATAATCCGCGCCTGCCGCGAGCTGGGTGTGACAACCGTTGCCGTTTTTTCCGAGGCCGACAGGAATTCCCTGCACGTCCGCATGGCGGACGAAGCGATCTGCATCGGCAAGGCCGCCAGCGCCGGCAGTTATCTCAATATCCCGGCGATCATAAGCGCGGCCGAGATAACGGACGTGGAGGCGATTCATCCAGGTTACGGTTTTCTCGCGGAGAACCCGCATTTCGCGGAGATCTGCGAATCCTGCAAGATAACCTTCATCGGCCCGACCACCGACAACATACGCCTGATGGGAGACAAAATGGCGGCGCGCCTCTCCATGCAGAAGGCCGGCCTGCCGATCGTTCCCGGCAGCACGGCGGTGATCGAGAAGAAAGAAGAAGCGGTCAAGATCGCCAAAAAGATCGGCTATCCGGTGATCATCAAGGCCTCCTCCGGCGGCGGCGGCAAGGGAATGCGCATCTGCCATAACGATATAAGTCTGATGAGCAGCCTGATGGTCGCCCAGCAGGAAGCGGACAATAATTTCGGCAACCCCAACGTTTACATAGAGAAATACATCGAAAAACCAAGGCACGTCGAGATACAGCTTCTCGCCGATAAATACGGCAAGACCGTCTATCTGGGCGAGCGCGATTGCAGTATCCAGCGCCGCCACCAGAAGCTTCTGGAGGAGTCGCCGTCCCCGGCGATAGACGGCAAACTGCGCAAGCGTCTCGGGGAACTGGCGGTGAAGGGCGTAAAATCCGTGAATTACGTCAGCGCCGGAACGATGGAATTTCTGCTTGACGCGCGCAGCAACTTTTATTTTATGGAAATGAATACCCGCATCCAGGTCGAGCATCCGGTCACCGAAATGGTAACCGGCATAGACTTGATAAAAGAACAGCTCAAGATCGCCTGCGGAGAGCGTATTTCGACCCACCAGGAAGAGATAAGGATCAACGGAGCCGCCATAGAATGCCGTATAAACGCGGAAGACCCGGACAAAAACTTCCTGCCCTGCCCGGGAAAGATCGAGACTCTGCTGCTGCCCGGAGGGCCGGGCGTCAGGGTGGATACCCACATATACCAGGGATACGAGATCAGCCCGCATTACGATTCGCTTGTCGCCAAGATTATCGCGCACGGCAGAAACCGCCAGGAGGCGGTCAGGGTAATGCAGCGCGCTTTGAGCGAGTTGGTCATCGGCCCTATCAAAACGACGATCCCGTTTCACCAGCGCCTGCTGGAGAATACCTTGTTCCTAAAAGGTGACGTCTCCACTCATTTCGTGCAGGACATGTATAAAGAAAGCAAAGCGGAGGAGTGATGCACAAAGAAGAATCCACACTCGACCTGGGGACGATAAAGATACACAAGAACGTGATCGCTTCCATAGCGTCCCTCGCCGCCCTCGAGATCGAAGGGGTCAGGAAGATAGGCAAAGACTTTAAAATGGGCCTTTGGGAGATGGTAGGCCGGCGAAGTTATTCTTCCGTAAAGGTGATGTTCGAGAAAAACGACGAGGTCTGCGTTGAACTTCCGCTGGTGATCAGATATAACTTTAACGTGCCTGAAGTTGCCAATAAAGTGCAGGAGAATGTCCGCAACGCCCTGGAGAAAATGACTAATCTCACCGTCAGGAACATAAACGTAGCGGTACAGGGCATCGAAAAGGATGAGGCATCTTCAAGGCAGTCATAAGAATCCATCCTGCAGTCGGATGAGAATGGGAGGGGGGCCAAATGAGGTTCTTTAATTCGCTGGGGATAGTTTTTTACGCTACGGTCCTTATTATCATAGGCGCCGGCCTTATCGTCTATTCTTTCAATCTTCTCCAGCCCGCGCAGATAAGCGACGTCCTTGTTTACCTGCAATCGGGGTTGAACACCCGTCTAATCGTCGGCCTTTCCGGCCTGCTGCTTATTCTTATCAGCTTTTCTTTCGCCCAGCTCATCCTGGGGCGTTTTCAGAGCGAAAAGACGATCGCTTTTACCACTCCTTCGGGAGAAGTGACCGTGGCGTTGTCGGCGGTGGAGGACCTGATCCGCAGGATAGCCGCTCTTCTGCCGGAGATACGCGAACTGCGCCCGGATGTAATCGCCGGAAAGAAAGGACTTATGGTCGACCTGCGGGTGATCCTGAGATCAGAGGCCAATATCCCGGAACTGACCGCCAGACTGCAGGACTTGACCAAATCCAAGATACAAAGCGCCCTCGGCATAGAAGAACAGATAAATATACGCATACATATCGCCAAGATAATCACCAGCGAAGAAAAGGATAAAAAACGCAAGTCGCAGTCCGTAGCCGAGCCGATGGAACAGCAGGCCGGTTTGCCTTACGGAGGATACGGGAGATTATAAAGCACCGGGGAGCTTCATAAAGGCGCAATGACGCAGCAGACAGACTGAAAAAACGTTGACAATAAAAAGAGAAATAATTAGTAAAAGACTACGGAGGACAGGGAAATGAAGAAAGTGGGAATACTTACCGGAGGGGGAGATTGCCCGGGGCTGAATCCCGTTATCAGGGCGGTAGTGCGCAAAGGGCTGCTGGAGGGATATGAAATAACCGGTATCAGGAACGGATGGAAGGGCCTGATAGAGAACGACACAATGCCTTTGACCATAGATACCGTTTCCGGTATCCTGCCCAAAGGGGGCACCATTCTCGGGACCAGCCGCACCAACCCCTACAAGAAAGAGAACGGCGTGGAGATGGTCAAGGAAAATTTCTCCAGGCTGGAGCTGGACGCGCTGATAGCGGTGGGAGGCGAAGACACCCTGGGGGTAGCGGCCAAACTCTTCAAAGACGGCATCAACAACGTGGTGGGAGTGCCCAAGACCATAGATAACGATCTCTCCTGCACCGATTATACCTTTGGTTTCGACACGGCGCTGAACGTCGCCACAGAATGCATAGACCGCCTGCACACCACGGCGGAGAGCCATCACAGGATAATAGTCGCCGAGGTGATGGGAAGGCACGCCGGATGGATAGCGGTCGAAGCCGGGATAGCCGGCGGCGCGGACGTGATACTTATCCCGGAAGTGCCGATAGACCTCGATGAGGTCTGCGCTATAGTAAATAAGCGTCATCAGAGAGGCAAGACCTTCAGTATAGTCGTCGTGGCGGAAGGCGCCCAGTTCAAGGAAGGGACGTTCGTCACGCAGGAACAGAAACTTGACGATTTCGGCCACGTGCGGCTGGGAGGGATCGGCGAAAAGCTTGGCCAGGAGATCGAAAAGCGCACAGGGTTCGAAACCAGAGTGAGCGTGCTGGGGCACATACAGCGCGGCGGTTCCCCGACCGCTTTCGACAGGGTCCTGGGCACCCGATTCGGGGTGAAAGCCGTCGAACTGCTGAAAGAGAAGAAATTCGGCCGCATGGTGGCCCTTTCAGGCAATAAAATAGTGGATGTGCCGCTCGGCGACGCCGTCAAGGAGCTGAAGACCGTAGATAAAGAGTTTTACGATATCGCCAAAGTTTTCTTCGGGTAGAGATATGAGAGAACAAATAAAAGACATTTTCCTGGAAAGCATACGCATCAAGGAAGAGATGATGCGCAACGAGATCCCGCGCATAATCGAGATAGCGGAAATGGCGATTACCAGCCTGAAGAAAGGCGGAAAGCTCATCATATTCGGCAACGGCGGTTCGGCGGCCGACAGCCAGCACATCGCCGCGGAGTTCGTGGGCAGGTTTCAGAAAGACAGGCCTGCCCTGCCGGCTTTATCGCTGACCGTCAACACGTCGGTGCTCACCGCGGTCGCGAACGATTACAGCTACGAAACCGTCTTCTCGCGCCAGATAGAAGCCCTCGGCCATAAGAACGACCTGGCCCTCGGTATATCGACAAGCGGCAAGGCGAAGAACGTGGCCGCCGCAATAAAACAGGCGAAAAAGATAGGCATGTCCACCGCCGCTCTGACCGGCGGGGACGGGGGAGAACTGGCGAAAATACCGGACGTCTGCGTCGTGGTCCCTTCGACAATAACGGCCCGTATCCAGGAAGCTCACATCACCATCGGGCATATTATATGCGAGATCGTAGAGCACAGACTTTTCTACAGTCAAAAATAAAAACACTGCCGGAAATAACTGCGCTGGCCCGGGAACTGCGCGAGGCGGGCAGGAAGATAGTTTTCACCAACGGCTGTTTTGATATACTGCATTACGGGCACGCTCTTTACCTGCAGGAGGCGGCAGCGCTGGGCGACGTGCTGATTGTCGGCGTAAACGGCGACGTTTCAGTCCGCAGGCTGAAAGGCGAGTCCAGGCCGGTGATCCGTCAGGAGCACCGGTCGGCGCTGGTCGCGGCGCTGCAGAGCGTCGACTTCGTCGTGCTGTTCGACGAAAACACCCCGTATGATCTGATCAAGGCCGTCAAGCCGGACGTTTTGGTCAAAGGCGGAGACTGGCGTAAAGAGGAGATTGTCGGCTCAGACCTGGTCGAAGCCGGCGGCGGGAAAGTGACTTCGCTTGATTTCGTGGACGGCTTCTCCACGTCTTCTCTCATAGACAAGATTATCCGTTCCTGTCCCAAAAGATGAATCCCCGATCTTCACCCGCAGGGATATACCGGGGCGTCGACCGCATACTGGACGCCAATATCAACAGGCTCAAAGAGGGGCTGCGCGTCTGCGAGGAGGTCTGCCGTTTTGTCCTTGAGGACACCGGGCTTACCGCGGCGTTCAAGCGCCTGCGGCACGACGCCGATATGCTTTCCTCGCGTTTGAACCGGATGGAAGCGCTTATCGGCAGCCGTTCTACCGGCACGGACGTTGGAACGACGATCACTGCCCCGGGAGAGTTCAGCCGCGCTTCTCTGGAAGACGTGCTTTACGCCAACATCCAGCGGGTAAAAGAGTCCCTGCGCGTCTTGGAGGAATTCTCCAAACTGAAAAACTGCGGGGCGGCGGCGGGTTTTCAAAAGGCGCGATACCGTGTATATGAGATCGAGAAGAGATCGGCTTGCAGATTCTCGGCTTTACGTGCTGATAGACGGAAAAGTCTGCGCGGACCGGGGAATAGACATCTTCGGGCTGGCGGAGAAACTGCGGGACGCCGGCGTCGGGCTGGTGCAGTTAAGGGATAAGGTATCCCCGCTCAGCCGGATAAAGCAAGAAGCAGCGGGGCTTGCCGGAGTCTTCACCGGCTCTGAAACGCTTTTTATTCTCAACGATCATGCGGATATCGCGCTTGACTGCGGGTGCGACGGAGTGCACCTGGGGCAATCGGATATGCCGGCGCACGAAGCCAGAAGGCTGATGGGCCGGGAAAAGATTATCGGGATATCCTGTTCGTCTTTAGAGCAAGCCTTCGCCGCGCAGTCAGCCGGGGCCGACTATCTCGGCATCGGACCGGTCTTCCCGACTGCCACGAAGGAATGTTCGGCTTACGCAGGGCTCGCGCTTGTGGATGTCTTGGTCTCGAGAGGAGCTTTAGCCCCTATCGGGGCCAAGTCCCCTATCGGGGCCAAGTCCCCGAAAGTGAAGGTTCCGTTTTTCTGTATAGGCGGGATTTGCGCCGCTAATCTGCCGGAGCTTTTACGCGCGGGGGCCGGCCGGGTCGCGGTCTGCTCGGCAGTTATAACGGCCGCCGATCCTGCGGCCGAAGTGGAGCGTTTCACAGCTTTACTACGACGCCGCTAAAACCGCGCGCTTAAGGGCGCGGATAATACACGCTCCATTGAGTATCAGAATCATCAGCAAACCAGGGGATTGCCATAAATGACCACACAACTGGAAGCCGCTAAAAAAGGAAAGATCACCGTTTTGTTAAAGAAGACGGCGTCACTGGAAGGTGTGCCGTCCGCTCACCTGGTTAAAAGCCTGGCCGCCGGCAGGGCGGTAATCCCCAATAACAACAGGCGGACCCTGAGAAAACCCTGCGCCATAGGCGGGGGACTGCGCACAAAGATAAACGCCAATATAGGCACCTCCACGGACAAGATAGACCTGAAAAGGGAAACGGCCAAGCTTGAACTGGCAGTGCGCCTGGGGGCGGACGCCGTGATGGATCTCAGCGAAGGCGGAGATCTCCGTTATATCAGAAAAAGACTGCTGGAGAAATGCCCGGTGCCTTTCGGCACGGTCCCCGTGTACGAGATGGCCGCCATTGCCGACAAGAGGTCCGGCGATCCTTTGAAGTTCAATGCCGGCGATATGCTGGCAGTTCTGGAAGCCCAGGCGCGCGACGGGGTGGATTTCTTTACTATTCACGCCGGCGTGACCCGGGAGAATATCGCCCTGCTGAAAAAGAAACCCCGTATACTGCCGGTGGTTTCGCGGGGTGGAGCGATACTCGCCGCCTGGATGCACCTGCACCGCAGGCAAAATCTTTTCTTGGAGAATTTTGACAAGATTCTGGAAATCGCATATAATTATGACATTACGTTGAGCCTGGGTGACGGGTTAAGGCCCGGTTCCATTCTTGACGCTACGGACGCGGCGCAAATAGGCGAGTTGAAGACTCTCGCCGAGCTTGCCGCCAGGGCCGGACGCAGGAACGTTCAGGTGATGATAGAAGGGCCCGGGCATGTTCCGCTGAACGATATAGCCAGGAATGTCCGCCTGCAGAAAAAGATATGCCGGGGCGCGCCTTTCTACGTCCTCGGTCCGCTGGTGACAGATATCGCCGCCGGTTATGATCATATAACCGGCGCCATCGGCGGGGCGGTCGCCGCCGCAAACGGCGCGGATTTCCTCTGCTACGTAACGCCGGCCGAGCACCTGCGCCATCCCGGGCTGGATGATGTCAGAGAAGGGGTGGTAGCCTCCAGGATTGCCGCTCATGCCGCCGACATTGCCAAAGGCCTGCCGGGCGCGCTGATACCGGACAAGCGGATCTCGCGGGCCAGGGCTCGTATGGACTGGAAAACGCAGCTAAAACTCGCGCTTGATCCGGAAAAGGCGGCCGCCTACAGGAAGTCCTCGTTACCGGGGATATCTGAAGTCTGCACTATGTGCGGTAAATATTGTTCTATCAGGTTGGTAAAACGCTGCTTAAAATGATACGGGTTTGTTCGTATGGTTTCACACGGCCGGAGTTCCGGCCGCACATATAGAATATTCATGCGGGTGTAATTCAGTGGCAGAATAACAGCTTCCCAAGCTGTGTATGGCGGTTCGATTCCGCTCACCCGCTCTTTTCCTTTACTTGCGCGGATGCAGAAAAAAAATGAGCACGTTTCCAGACCTGTTCCCCGCTGGCTGGATAAGGCAATTGTCTGTTTATGCGCCTTTATTGTCTGCGGCTGCGCCGGCCTGCCACGGGTCCCGGAAGCCCCGCCTGCCGCCTCTTTGCCCGGTAAATACCATAAAATAGCCAGAGGGCAGACTCTCTGGGAGATATCCCGCGTTTATTCCATCCCGCTCGATACCCTGGTAAAAATCAATAACATTTCCGATTCAGAATGCATAAAAGAAGGGCAGTTGCTTTTCATCCCCGAGGAAAAAGGCAGCTCCCCGGTTCCAGCGCCTTCAGGGACGCTTCAGGACGAAGACTTCTCCTGGCCGGTAAAAGGCAGGGTCATTTCCTCTTTCGGACGGTATTCCAGGGGTATGTTGAATAAAGGCATTCACATACAGGCGTCGATGAACGCCCCGGTCCTGGCCGCGCGCAGCGGTAAAGTAGTATTCGCCTCTTCCGGGTTTTACGGATTCGGCAAGACATTGATCATCTCGCACGGCGACGGGCTTTTCACCGTTTACGGCAGAAATTCCGAACTTTTGGTAAAAAAAGGCGATTACATAAAAAAAGACGCCTTGATCGCCAGGGTGGGGCGTGCCGGCAGGGACAAACTGCCATATCTTCATTTCGAGATAAGGAAAAGACAGACGGCCCAAAATCCGTATTTTTACTTGCCAGGCTGAGCCGGTGATATATAATATAATAATATTAATAGCGGATTACGCCGCGTGGACAGCGCTGAAATGACGGAAGATTTTCCCGGCAGTTTGACCATACGCGGAGTTAAAGGTCTTATTTTAGATAAAGAACAATGAAAGAAGAATTATTCTGGGATAGACGGGAATACCTGGATATCCTGGCTAAACGTATAAGAGATTTTAAAGAAGGCTACAGGCAGAACATAGCGCTGATAGGCTATGAATCCTGCGGAAAGTCTACCCTCATACGGGCTCTTCTGCGTAAAGGCCAGGACGGCAGGCTGATCATATTATACCTGGAGACCAGACCGGAAAACTTCGAGGGCTTTGCCAGGCGGTTCATAGGGGCCCTGCTTTATAATTTTCTCTCCGCGGGAGTCGTCCCGGTCAAGGAAGACATCGATTTCCTCGTCGCCAAGGCCGAGAAATACATCCCTCGCACTTCGGCAGCCGTCAAGAAATTCCTTGCGGAAATAAAAACCAAACGTTCAAAAAGTTCTTTTTTTTCGCCTCTGCTTGCGCTGCTTGACGTTATCACCGAGGAGACGGGGAAATCCTGCGTGGTGGTGCTGGACGAATTCCTTGATCTGGAGAAGCTGGGCATCCGCAGCCTCTATGAAGAATGGTCGAAAAAGCTGATCATGCAGAAGAAGGTAATGTATATTATAGCCAGTTCCGCCGTTTCCAGGACCAAAGAGGTGCTTTCCCGGGACCTGTCCCTGCTTTTCGGCAATTTCGAGACGATATCGGTCGAAAACTTCGCTAACGACGCAAGCGAGGCGTTTCTCACGGAACGCTTCCGCGGCCTGAAACAGGTCGAGAACGGCTGGAAAGGGTTCCTGGTACATTTTACCGGCGGCTCGCCGTTCTATCTGACCGCCGTAAGCGAGGCCGTGATCAAGTCTCCTGGAGCGGGGCTGGTTGATATCCTGGAAAAACTGATGTGCGAGCCGTGCGGAATACTTTTTCAGAAATATTCCGCAGTCATGCAAAAGCTTTCCTCCGCAGCCTGCGGGCGTGATTACGTGCAGCTCGCGCATTCGATAGCCGGCGGCCATAACAAGATACGGGATCTGGGGCATCTGCTCGGCAAAAAGCGCGCGGAATTGAACAACCGTATCGGTTACCTGCTGGATAACGATATAATTCTGAAGGCAGGGGAATTCCTGCAGTTTACCGACAGGATGTTCGGTTTCTGGCTTAAGTTCGTCCACCGCGGGAAAAACCTCTCTTTCTCCCCGGACGATAAAACGCAGAAAGAAGAATTCCGCAATCGGCTCAAGGAAGACATCAGCGCGTTTATCAAGGACACGCGGAAACCCGTGCAGGAACGTGTTACGGAACTGCTTGGCCTTTTCCAGGACGACGTGATACAGATCGAACGCAGGAAGATCAGGCTCACGCAGTTTCGCGAAATAAAACCGCTGGAGTTCGGCGCCGGGGGAGTGAGAGACGGAGTAATAGGGCGGTCGGGGGATGCCTTGTGGATAATGGGGTTCAAGAATGAACCGGTCACCGAGGACGACATTACCGCTTTCGCCAAGGAATGCCGCAAGTACAGGAATAAACTGGATAAAAAGATATTAGTGGCGCTCCACGATGTGGAAACCAATGCCCGTTTGAGGGCGCTGGAAGAGAAAATCATAACCTGGAACCTCGAGAATATAAACCAGCTTTTTGATATATTCCACCGGCCCAGAGTGGTGGTTTGAAACGCTTCTCCGGGTGATTCTGCGGCTTGAAATGAAGCTCCCCGGGCTGATCCTTCGACGGGTTTCAGTAATGAGCTTGTCGAACTGCTCAGGACACGCGACCGGGGTTTCTTTCTCAAATAACCCCGTGTCTAAGATACCCGAAAAATCCCTTCGGCACTTTCGCACGAACGAATACTTAGCCATCCGATAAGCTAAGGTATCACGCACAAGCGAATACTTAGCCTTCCGATAAGCTGAGGTACAACCGGGTTAAAACCCGGGGATTTCTGGGCTAGGGGATTAAACTATGAAGATAGCGGTCATTGCCGATACCCATATCACCAGCGGAGTCGTTCCCCCGGTATTGCTCAGGATAGCCGGGCAGGCCGATATGGTAATACACGCCGGAGACTTAGTGCAGGCGGCTGTTCTTAAGGAACTGAAGAGCGTGTGCCCGGACGTAAGGGCGGTTTACGGTAATATGGACGGTGAAGAGCTTAAGACAAAACTGTCCGCCAGACTGATCATAGACTTGCCGGGCGGCATCAAGATGGGGGTTATGCACGGATGGGGAGCGCCTGCCGGGTTGCTGGATATCGTAGAGTCGGAATTCCGGGGTAAGAACGTGCAAGTGGCTGTTTACGGGCATTCCCACCAGCCTTCCAGGATCGAAAGGGACGGGGTCATCTATTTCAACCCGGGCAGCCCCACGGACAAGGTTTACGCCCCATACAATTCTTACGGGCTTATCGAAATAAAAAACGGCATCGAAGTAAGGATAGTGCGGATATGACGGACGTGAAAAAACTCTGGGCTCCCTGGAGGGCGGCGTATTTGCGGCCTGCCGCCGGGCGGCGAAAGACGCGGGGATGTATTTTTTGCGCCGCGGTGAATGCCCCCCGGGCGAACATGGTATTCGCCTCCAGCAAAGAGGCTTTCGCCGTGTTGAATATCTATCCTTACAACAACGGACATGTAATGGTGGCTCCGCGCAGGCACGTGGCGGACATCGGCGGTTTAAGCGCCGAAGAAGCGGACGGCCTTTTTTCCCTGCTCAGGGATGTCCGGCTGCTGCTGAAGACAAAACTGGGGCCGGAGGGATTCAATATCGGAATAAACGAAGGCAGGGCCGCCGGAGCCGGTATCCCCGGGCACCTGCACATACACGTCGTGCCGCGCTGGATCGGAGACACCAATTTTATGCCGGCTACCTCCGGAATCAAGGTCATTCCCCAGTCCCTTCAAGAACTGCTTGAATTATTAAAAAAGAAATGAGGCTTGTTTGAATAAAAAGGGAACCGAAGATATACTGCTCGCCCCTTACGCGATGAAAAGCCGCCGCAGCAGAGGGCGCGTGCACAAGGAAGCCGAGCATCCATATCGTTCCGCCTACCAGCGCGACAGGGACAGGATAGTGCATTCTGCCGCGTTCAGACGCCTGGAATATAAAACCCAGGTTTTCGTCATACACGAAAGCGATTATTACCGCACCCGGCTGACGCACAGTATAGAAGTTTCCCAGATAGCGCGCACCATCGCCGGCGCATTGCGGTTGAACCAGGATCTGGTGGAAGCTATAGCTCTCGCCCATGACCTTGGGCATACCCCTTTCGGCCATGCCGGGGAAGAGGCCCTAAACGGTTTGATGTCCGATGAAGGAGGGTTCAATCATAACCGGCACGGTCTGCGTGTGGTAGACCAGTTGGAGGACAAATATCCCGACTTCCCCGGACTGAACCTCACATACGAGGTCAGGGAAGGCATAATCAGGCATTCCACGGAATTCGACAAAACGGAGAAAGTGGCGGGGTTTCCGGATAACGAGACGCCCTCTCTGGAAACGCAGGTGGTGGATATCGCCGACGAGATAGCCTACGACAATCACGATCTCGACGACGGCCTCGCTTCCGGGCTGCTAAACGAGGAAGAGCTTGAAAAATTGCCGATATGGGATAAAATGTCATCGGGTATCGGCGGAAGGGCGGACGGCCAGAAACGCAAATACCTCGTGATAAGATCTCTGATCAATGTGCAGGTTACCGATTTGATCGAAGCAACCCGGAAGCGCATTGACAGTATGAGTCTGAAGAGCGAGCGCGACGTGCGTAGCGCGGGGGAGAAAGCCGTGGTTTTCAGCCCGTCCATGCTGAAATTAAGGCGGCCCCTGAGGGGATTCCTGATGGATAACCTTTACCATCACTACAGGGTGATGCGCATGAGCAACAAGGCGCGGCGCTTCATAACCGAGCTTTTTAATCTTTACGCGGAGTCTCCGGCGCAGCTGCCGCCGGCTGAACAGGGAAAAATAACCGTTTACGGCAAAAAACAGGTCGTCTGCGATTACATCGCGGGAATGACCGACAGGTACGCTCTGGATGAATACAAAAAGCTATTTGACCCCTACGAAAAAGTATAAGATCCTGATGTCGTCGATTCACAGCATTTACCGGCTGGTGAATTCGACGTACGAGCAGAAAGAGCTGATCATAAGGTTGAGCAGGCTTATCTGCCAGATCTTCAATTCCCGGTATTGCCTGATTATACTCCTTGATCCCAGCAAGAAACACTCCATTTTCAAGTGTCTCGCCAGCGAGCGCAAGAAATACATTCACGACAAAAAAATAAAGATAACCAATCCGCTGGAGAAAAGAATAATACGCAAGTCCTCCTCCGTGCGCAGAGGATGGCTTCTGGCGATACCGCTGATAGGCGACGATCTCCTGGGCCTGATGATAATCAAACGTTACCGCAACGACGTCCCCTTCGACAACTTCGACCAGGAGATGCTTTCGACGGTGGCGGAGCAGGCGGTGATAGGCATACGCAATCTTCAGCTTTACGAGGAACAGCAGAAGGTGGTGTTCGGGAGCATAAAGTCCCTGGTCACTTTGCTCGATATGCGGGTGCCGCAGGAATACACGCATTCCCAGAATTTCAGCCGGCTGGTAATAGCCATAGCCGAACAGATGCACCTGGACGAGAAACAGATAGAGTGCCTTAAATACGCCAGCCTTCTGCACGATACCGGTAAGATAGATATACCTCCGGAGATACTTACCAAGACAACCAAACTTACGGCCCGTGAGCTTACCATAATAAAGAACCACCCGTTGAAAGGGGCGCAAATATTGCGCCCTCTGCAGATACTCAAACCCGCGGTTCCCATCATCATGCACCACCACGAGAAATACAACGGCACCGGTTATCCTTCGCGCCTGAAAAAAGGGCAGATCCCCCTGGGAGCCAGGATCATGGCGGTCGCAGACGCCTTTGAAGCCATGGTTTACGGCAGGCCTTACCGGGAAAGAAAGGATATCAATTCCGCCATCCGCGAAATAAAGAACAAGAGCGGTTCGCAGTTCGATCCCAAGGTGGTGGACGCGTTCCTGAAAATAGCGAAAAAATTCAAGGCAAAAAAATACTTGCAAAGCGCGAAACAATAAATATATAATATTTAGTTAACAGTCTGCTAAAAAAGTCCTTTTTGTCTGTTTTTGGTAATATTATCTGTTTTGCCTCTTTTATAACACGTTGCAATATAATGCGTTACAAAAACATGGTTTGCTGTATTTTTCTTTTTAAAGCTAAAAACAGGGTTTTTCAGCAGACTTTTAACATTCCGGCATATTCCGGCGGCGCGCAAAAGCAGTTTCCTGATTAGGCGTGACCGGGATCACTCGGCCGGAGATAACGGAAAGATATGGAAAAAGAACAACTTGAACTGTTTTCCGGCTCCGAAAACACCGGCGGCGGAAGCGGCGGCGAAACGAAAGTCTCCGGAGCGTTTCTGCAATACCTGCGCGCTTATGAGAAGACAGTTCTGATAATAATACTGCTGCTTGCGGTGTCCGTGCTTTCCTTCATCGCGGGAGTGGAAAAAGGCAAAAATTCGGTATTGAAACGCCTGGCAGCTTTGAGGCAGCAGCAGGAAACCGCGCAGCCACAGCCGGCCCGGCAGGCGCTTCCAGCGGCACAATCGCGGCCTGCAGCGGCGCTTCAGCGACCTGCACGACATCCGACGGCAGTGGTATCACAGCAGGCCGCTCAGCCGGCTCCGGCGCCCAGGATAACCGGTAAATATACCGTTCAGCTGGCGAGTTATAAATCGAAAGAGCAGGCGTTAAAAGAGGCCCAGACCCTGCAAAAACGCGGACTCGCTCCGGCCGTCATTTACCTGCGGCCTTATTACGTGCTTTGCTCGGGTAGTTTTCAGGAAAGCCGTACCGCCGAATTATGGCGCCTGAAATTAAAAAAACAATATCGCGACTGTTATGTAAGGAGGTTGTAAAATGTCGATTCACCCGTCGTTGAGATCAGCCGGCCAGGATTCCAAACAGCGTTCTGTATTGAAGAGAACGGAGCGCCTGAAGTTAATGCTTTCCAAAAACCAGTGGAAGGAGGGCGACCGAGTTTGCGGTCTTCCCAAGATCAAGACCGTGAAGATCAGGATCAAGAAAGAAAAGACCGCCAAGGCAGCGGAAGGAACCGCGGCAGCAGCCGCCCCGGCCGCCGGCAAAACGGCCGAGAAGAAATAAAGGAGCTGTTTTTATGCGGCATAATCCGTGTTTACTCAAGACACAAAAATTCCCGCATTTTCAGCCGGATGGCGCGCACTGCGTTCGCGTATCCGCTGAGGCAAGATTTATCCGGATTTTTCGCCGGGTAGATTTCGTCCTGGCGGGAATTCGCGCAGTCGTCCTTAGCGCGCTGCTTTTATCCGTTTCTTACGCCCAGGAAGAGGAAATGTTCCCTTTTGCCGGGGAAGTTACGGCGGCGGATATAAACCTCCGTGTCGATTCGACCACAAGCTCGGAAGTTATCTGCAGGATGGATAAAGGCGCCGCGGTAGAAGTTATCTCCGGGCAATACGGTTGGTATAAGGTGCGCCTGCCGGATATCGCCCCCAGCTATATAAGGGCAGATATGGTCTCGGCGGTTGAAGTAAAGAGCGCGAATTTTACCCCCCAGGAACAAACCGGAGCGAGATTCAACACGATCAAGGTCGAACGCGACCGCGTGAACGTCAGGCTCCGGCCGGATGAGTCCTCTTCCATAATCGGGCGCGTTTCGAAAAATGAGGTTTTGAATTTCATCGGTATGGAAAACAATTGGTACCGCATCAAACCGGTGTCCGGCAGTTGCGGCTGGATACACGCTGATTTCGTCCGCAAGGCCCCGTTAAAGACGCCGGCGGAGGAACAAGCGGCACAATCTGCCGGGGGTCTGCCCGGTACGGAATACGGGGCAAAACCTGAAGATGCTCCCGTCCAGGCAGGCGAAGACAAACAGATTCCCGGCCTTTGCGTGTATGAAGGCGTCATCAAACCTTACGGGATGGTTTTTAAACGCCCTGCAACCCACAAACTGGTGGCTTCCGATAAAAAAATATTCCTTTTGAAAGGGGACAAACAGACCCTCAACGCCCTGGTGAATCGCAAAGCCCGGGTAAGTGGGAAACCCGTTTCTTCCTGCAAAGGACTGCCGGTGGTGGAAGTATTAAAGATAGAGGCGATGGATTGAACCTGCCGGCATTGATTCTTTCTTTTTCGCTTTTGCTGGTCGCGATGACTCTGCATGAATTCGCGCACGCCTGGACCGCCTATAAGTTCGGCGACCAGACCGCCAGGCTTTCCGGAAGGCTAACGCTCAATCCTTTGGCTCATATCGATCCGGTAGGCACCGTGATAATCCCGCTGTTATTTTTCTTCAGTACCGGGGGACGTTTCGTCTTCGGCGCCGCTAAACCGGTGCCGATCGATTACGGGATGCTTAAGAACCCGGCCAGAGACGTAATATTTATCGGCGCCAGCGGCCCGTTGGTCAACATCGCGGCTGCCTGCGCCAGCGCGGCCGTTATCAGGCTCCTTCCGCAAGGAACGCTTCTCAGCCTGCTGTTAGCGCATTTCCTGCTGATCAATCTGGTTCTGGGGATATTCAATCTTATTCCGCTTCCTCCGCTGGACGGTTCTCGCGTGTTAGCCGGATTTCTACCGCCGGCCGCGGCTGCCGGATACGCGAAAATAGAGCCTTACGGCTTTATCATAATAATACTTCTTTCCATGGCCGGGGCGTTTGATTACGTCATCTGGCCGCTGGTAAGGTTCATTGCGGGTGTCCTGATATGAAAAATATAAAGGTGCGCTTGGGAGAAAGAAGCTATCCGGTTATCGTGGGAAAAGGAGCGATTTGTTCTCTAAACCGGCATTTGCGGGCCTCCGCTGCCGGCGACCTGGCTTGTATCGTCGCCAACGCCAGGGTGCGGCGTTTGTGGGGAAGGACGCTGTCGAACGGCCTGAAAAAGGCCGGTTGCCGTTTTTATTTCCATACCATACCGGACAGCGAACTCGGTAAATCATGGTTGCACGCCGCAGACATTGTGAATGGGCTCGCCGCATATGCGGGAAAAGGAAAAATATTCGTGATTGCCTTGGGCGGCGGAGTGACCGGTGACGTCGCGGGATTTGCCGCTTCGGTGTTTAAACGAGGCGTGCCCTTTATCCAGATACCGACTACTTTGCTTGCGCAGGTAGATTCCGCAATAGGGGGGAAGAACGGGGTGGACCTGCGAACCGGCAAAAACCTGGCCGGCACTTTTTATCAACCGAAGTTGGTGCTGAGCGACATGGATTTTCTTTCTACCCTTGACAGAAGGCAGCTAAATTCCGGGATGGCTGAGGTGATCAAATACGGATTCATCGCCGACTCAAGCCTGCTGAATTTTTTAGAGGTTGCCCGTGAGAAGATCGTTAAACGCATTCCGGAGGCAATGGAATTTATCGTCTCGCACTGTTCTTCTATAAAAGCGCGGTATGTCGAAAGAGATGAATTCGATACCGGAGAAATACGCATGGCTTTGAATTTTGGGCATACTTTCGGCCACGCCCTTGAGGCGGCCGCCGGTTTCCGGCGCTACAACCACGGGGAAGCGGTAGGCTGGGGGATGTTGTGCGCTCTGCGGCTCAGCGAGAAGCTCGGAATACTCAAGGACAAAAATGCCTTGACGCGTCTGGAAAGGCTTTTGCTGGCTTACGGTCTTCCCCTGAAAGCGCGGGGAATAGATACCGGCCGTCTGCTCTCAGCTTTCGGCAGGGACAAGAAATTCGTCGGCGGAATGAACCGGATGGTGATTCTCGAAAAACCGGGTATGGTAGGGATAAAAAAGAACATTCCCTTAAAGATGATTAAGGAAGAGATTAGAGTGATGGCTGTAAACTGAAGCAAAATCCGGTTTCTTAGTTAGATTTATAGCCGAACATATGTTACACTTTGTCCAATGCCACGGATCGGTAAGTAGGCTTACTTATTGATCGGTGGCTTTTAATTTTATACGGTGAAAGGAGCAAAAATGCAAAAGAAGATAATTGTCTTGATGATATCGGTAATCAGCCTTTGTTATGGGGGCAGTTTGTATGCCTGGGGGGATAATTGGGGTAACTACAAAACTGCGAAGAATATAGATGTTTACAACGGCAGTTGGAGTTCTTTCGGAGGAGGCGCCAATAGCGCGCGCGAAAACAATACCGCTACTCAAAGGATGGATCAATGGAACAGGGACATAATTTGGGAGGGCGGGGTTTGTAAAAATTACACTCCGGAGCCGCTCACCACCGTCTTCTCCTGGGACGCTTTATCACAGAATATAAGCGGTCTGGATGTACAGTATAAAGAGGGCAGTACAGATGTATATGCATTGAATTCCTTGGGCAACCACCTATTCTCTTTGACCGCTTCCACAAATAATGACAGCGTGATTTGGAGTTATAATACCGCCTCTGGGACCCCTGCTTCTAAGGCTAATGTCCCCAGCGTAACCGTGGCATCCTTCGGGAAGGCATTTGTATCGATTGCCTCCCACGAAGGAGCAGAACAAACAGGAATCGATATACAGTTCGACGCCGGCTCTGGGGTAGAGAAGATAACTTTTGGGGGTTTTACAGATTCGGAAGCGTATTACATTGCCGGTTATCTGGATGTAGCTACCGATCCCGGCGTGGACTTAACGGTAAAAATCTCCGATAATGCAAAGAGCTTGGAAATTTATGATAAGCATCATCCAGACTCATCGCTCATCGCTTCTATGGATGAAGAAATGCGTGTATTTATAAATCTTCAGGAAAACGGGAAGGTAACGAAGCTGAACGAGCAGTCTGTCGCAAAAATAGGTGTCGCTTGCACTATATCAAAAGATAAAAACGGAGAGCTTGTATGGACTATATCGGAATGAATTAGTGCCGTTACATTTAAAAACAGCGGAAACATTGCGTTAACTACCGTCTTAGGTACTTTTGGGGTTTTTCTTAAGAGTTACACAAAAACTATAAGTTTAGTTCTCTGCGGAAGTAATACATAAGGGTTTTCCGGCAAACTCTAATTCCACAGCATTTACCGTTATCTTTTTTACCACCGCACCATCTATTTCATCGCCTATTTTGACTATCTGATTGTTTATTATGGCGAATTTCTCTCCGTTGGAAAGTAATGTTCCGTTCAATACCAGCAGAGGGGGTTCGGCGGCCGTTTTTTTGTTGTCTTCTGCGGCATCGTTATCCGCGCTCCCGGGAGCGCAAGAGAGAGCGGAGAGGTTATCCGCGGCGGTATCGGCTGGAGGCGCGGCGGTTTTTGATACCGCCGGCGGTGCGGCCGGAGGCAGCGGCGCCGGGCGGCCGGAAAAAGCGAAGTCGAAGAACAATTTTGCCGCCAGCATACCGGCGAAAGCTACGAGCAGGTAGAGAGTTCGTTTGCGAAGGATCTGCTGACCGACCGGCGGCGCGGACTTTGCGTCTGCGGTGGCCTTGCGGTTTTCTGTAGTGGTGCCATTCTCCATGACTCACCCCTTTTTGGCGGGGCCGCGCCCGTAAAAAACGCGGCCGAATTTGTTTTTCATATTTTATATTGAAAAAAGCATAAAATCCAGTATAATTATCTACGTTGAAAGCATGCGTTCATCCACTTAACCATACGCCTAAGGCGCAATGCAAAATAATAAGCGGAGATTACGCAGATACAATCTTGAGGTCCCTGTAAAGTATTACGTCCGGGGTAATCAGGCCGCTTCAGGCACGGTTACCAGCGACAATATCAGCGCCGGCGGAGTCGGCATCACCGGGGACATTTTCATAACGCCTGCCACCAACCTGATGATACAATTCATGCTGGCGAAAAGATGCGTTTGCTCCATAGGCAAAGTGGCGTGGGTAAATGTTTCATCGCGCTCCAGCCGCTACCGGATGGGCGTGGAATTTCTCGAGATGAACCCGCTGGACAGGGAATATCTAAAAAAATATTTATCCGGCAGCAATTCGCCGGAGGAGCAGTAAAGAACGAGAAAGGAAAAACCATGACTGCGGAGACGGCAGCGGAAGAAAAACAGACAAACTGTCTGGGGTGCAACAAACCCCTCAAGAAGATCAAAATATATTACCGGAACGGCAAGTATTATTGCGATAAGAAATGCTGGAAAAAGGCAAAAACCGCTCCCGCTTCCGGAGAAGGACGGAAATAATGGCCGACGTTAATTATAGCGACAGGCGTCTTCATCCCCGGCTGGACCACGGTATGCCCATAAACGTGATGGCGGACGGTTACGACTTTATGAGCACTACCAGGAACATCAGCTGCCTTGGCGCTTATTGCCATATAGGCAAATACGTCCCGCCTTTCACGAAATTGAACATAAAACTGCGTCTGCCAGTAAAACCCAACGCCTCCAGAAAGGTCGAGGTGGCGTGCAAAGGGGTGGTGGTGAGGACAGAGGATGACCCCGCCGGAGGTTTCAACATTGCCGTATTTTTTAACGATATAAAACCGGCGCAGCAGCACAGGATCGCGGAATACATCAACCGGTTCCTTCCCTATTGACCCGCGCCCCTTATGGGAAGAATAAAAAAGAACATCCCGGTTAAACTTGTCTGCGGTATGCTTTACAGGGAAGAAAAGGACGGCGCCGCGGCTTCAGGATGTTTGCGCCGCCGATTTGGGCCGGTTGATTTCGAAAGCGGCAGCGTTCCCTTTACGCAGACCGGATATTACCAGAAAGAAATGGGCAGCGGACTGCGGCGCAAGTTCTTTTCCTTCAGGAAATTGATCGCGGCAGACAGTCTTGCCGGTATCAAGCTTATTACCAACCGCATCGAAACCGGCCTGAGCGCCGACGGCAGTCGTAAAGTCAATCTTGACCCCGGTTATCTTGATCTTGCCAGGCTTGTGCTGGCCTCCACCAAAGATTTCAGCCACCGCATATATATTTCCCGCGGCATATACGCCGAGATAACGCTCCTCTACGACCGCTGCGGTACTTTTCGGCCGCTTGAATGGACGTATCCCGATTACCGGAGTTCCTGTTACCTCTCGATTTTCGAAAACATAAGGTCTATTTATTTCAGGCAGATATCGGCAGGAGGGAGAAAGTGACAGGCTCCCCGGCGCCGGTTTACAAGAATGCCGTCCTCTCTTCTTTGGCGGAACGGCTCGCGCGCATGCTGGGAAATTGCCGGATATGCCCGAGAGCCTGCGGCGTTGACCGCGCCGCAGGAGAAAAAGGTTTCTGCCGCACCGCTAAAGACGTCTATGTTTACAGTTATTTCCCGCATCACGGGGAAGAGCCGCCGGTATCAGGCGATAAAGGATCGGGGACGGTATTCTTTTCCGGCTGTAATATGCGCTGTGTTTACTGTCAGAATTACAAGTTCAGTCAGATGAACGCGGAAGACGGCGGCCTGCCGGGAAGAAAAGTGTCTGCCGGCGAACTGGCGGAGATTATGCTGGCGCTGCAGGCAAAGGGGTGTCATAATATAAATCTGGTCAGCCCGGGACATGTCCTGCCGCAGATTGTTCAGGCGCTCGATATCGCCTCCGGCCGCGGGCTGAATATCCCGCTGGTTTATAACACCGGAGGTTATGACTTGCCTGAAACAGTCCGCCTGTTGGAAGGCGTCGTGGATATATACCTGACAGATATGCGTTACGCCTCGGAGAGCTGCGCGGTAAGATATTCCTCCGCGCCGGGGTATCCGGAATTCAACCTGAACGCGGTGAAGGAAATGTGCCGCCAGCGCCCGGCGCCGGTTTTCGACGGCGCGGGGATAATGCGCAGCGGGGTTATAGTCAGGCATCTCGTTTTGCCGCAAGACATTTCCGGCACGCGCGAAGTATTAAAACGCCTGGCCGGTATCGTCTCGCCGCAGAACGTATGCGTCAGTCTTATGAGCCAATATCTTCCCTGTAACAGGGCCGAAGAGTATTCAGAACTTTCACGCAGGATAAGCGCGCAAGAGTATTCCGAGGCGGAAGAATGCCTGGCCGAATACGGTTTCGGCCGCGGGTGGGTCCAGGAAGGGTATGGATTATCCGAATTATCCGGCATAAATATCGAAGAAAGGCATCTTGAAGATGGCAGGCAGTAACAAGAGTGAAATGTTGTATCTTTACGGAAAACGCTCTATAGAAGAACGGCTGAAGGCCGCTCCGGAAAGCGTGCGTAGAGTTATATTGGAACACGGCGGCGCCCGAGTGCAGGATATTGCCGGGTTGGCCAGGTCTCGTAAGGTCCCGGTTGAGCTTATGCCGGCAACGCAGTTTCGAGCCCTGACCCGAGGCATCCACTCTCAGGGGATTGCGGCAGAGGTGGAGGAATTCGCTTACGCCGACCTTGACGACGTGCTTGACTCCGTAGAAAAACCGACTCTGATCATGCTGGACCGCATAAACGATCCCCAGAATCTCGGTTCGGTCTTAAGGACCTGCGCCTGCCTGGGGAGCTTCTGCGTGGTGCTGCCCAAACATGAATCGGTGAACGTTACGGAAGCCGTGCTTAAAGTGGCCTGCGGCGCGGAGAATTACGTCCCGGTTTGCATTGTCTCCAGTCTTTCCGTAGCCGTTGATAAAGCGCGCAGAAGCGGATACTGGATAGCCGCAACCGTGGTGGAGGGCGGGAGCGATCCCCGCCGCGGGGCATCCATGAACTTCCCTTTGGCTTTGATCATCGGCTCGGAAGGGGAGGGGGTGCGTTCCGGGCTTCTGAAAGAGGCGGATTACCGTTTTACCCTGCCGATGCGGGGCGCGGCGTTGTCCCTGAACGCCGCCGTCAGCACCGGGATATTCTGCTACGAAGCGGCGTCGCAAAGAGCGGATTATGAAAATAAAACCTGAAGGTATGCGCGCAAGCGAAGTTGACCGCGTCCTGAATTTTCTTGCCGAGGCCGGACAGTTGAAACGCGTCAAGCGTTCCGGCTGGTGGGTTACCGGTATCAAACATCCGGAAAGCGTGGCCGAACACTGTTTCCGCTGCGCGGTACTCGGTTACTTGATCGCCCGGGCGGAAAAAGCCGATCCTTATAAAGTCCTGATGATGTGCCTTTTTAACGATATACACGAGGCCAGGATAAACGACCTGCATAAAGTGGGGCATCGTTATATAGATTTCAAGAAAGCCGAAGACAAGGCCTATTCAGGGCAGATTTCCGGCCTTCCCGGGCCGGTGCGCCTGGAGATGGCTGTTCTGCGTTCGCAATATACCGGACAGAGCACGCGCGAGGCGGTGATCGCCAGGGACGCGGATATACTGGAGTGCGTCCTGCAGGCCAAAGAATACCTGGACGCCGGCAATCTGCATACCCGCAATTTTATGCGCGTGGGAGAAAAATACCTGAAAAGCCGGTTTGCCAGAAAACTGTTTTTACGTTTGAAGAAATGGGATTCCAGCCGCTGGTGGCGGGAACTGGCGGTATTCGAGAGATAACTTTTTAAAAAAAAGAAAGGCATACTATGTCTAACCGTAGAAATCCGCTGTTTTTCTTTTTTTTCCTGGCCGCAGCTATTTTCTTATGCGGTTGCGAGACCGTGGCGGGAACTTCCAAAGGAGCCGTGCGCGGGGCCGGCGAAGACCTGGAGAACGCCGGTAAGACCGCCAAGGCTGTGGCCGAAGCGCCGGGAAAAATAGATAAAAAAATGCGGGAAGAATTATGGTAAAGATAACCCCTGTTAGTTTTCGGAAGAAAAAATATTTGTCTTTAGCAGTAATAGAAAGCCTTATCTGTTTTTGTCTGACAGGTTCAGTATATGCCTGGGGAAATAGCTGGGGCGGTAACAGCGGCGGCTTCAGCCTCCCGAAAAGTTATGGAGTGAACGGCATCTGGCAGTCTTCAGGAAGTTCGATCGGTGCGGGATTATCCGGCAGCCGCAGGGAAGACAGGTTAGTAATCCAATCTGCCGGTTCAGACACCAGTATATTCTATAATACAAACATAGATAATGCGTATTTCGTAGCTCCCGGGAATAGTAAACTGCAGGAATTGGCCGCGCATCTGGCAATATCTCAGGATACTACCGGCAATAACATCGATTCTATTTGGTTATCCTTTAAAGATGACTATGACGGCTACAATAAAGGAGAAAGCCTCGGAATGAAATGGCGGCTGATGCCGGATCGTATTCAGAACGGTTTTGCTCAGGATCTTGATATAGAACAGATAATTGACGCTCACGGCAAAGGCATATGCCGGGATTGGGCGAGACTTGCCTGTTCAATTTTTCTTGCTAAGGGCATTCCCGCGGTCATAGTTTGGGGCGGTAAATCTGACGAAGGCGAACCCGGAGGCAAGGTTTATCATGAATGGTGCGAGATTTACTATAAAGGCACTTATTTTATTACAGAGAATGGCGAATTTCGCAAAAGAGGCGAAGCCGGTTATAGCGATACGTTTACCAGTGATAAACACATAGAAGATACGAGCCGAAATGACTACCAATATAAATCTGATTGGTTCCATAAATATCCGGATGCCTTCAAGGGTCTCGAGTTTGATTTGGCGAGCGTGAGTGGCAGTTAAACCTTAGGAAGAAGGGGCGTTTTACATCTGCCTGTTGATATTTTTACCCATAGGTGTAGTTAACATAAGATATATTATAGGAAGTAGAGGGTGGCCCTATACGTGGATAGACAGAGAAATAAAATTATGAACCGTCTTTACCGCGACCCCGAAACAAATATCTGCAATCTTTCCGATATCGGCTGGGATATATACTCACTAAAAAGCCCGCGAAGAACTCACCAAATTAAAGAAATCACCCCCCTGCGGACCATACCTTTAAAGTCAAACCCTTACAGCAATTTCAAGAAAGTATCGGGGTTTCCCCGAAACAGTTTAAGGATAATCCCGAAACTCATCCTATATCATACAAACGGGAAAACCTTCTGTTGATAACCCTGTTGGAGATCCAGTAGTAGAGCCGGAAAGACGGCATTACCGGGAGTGCAATAACTACGAACAGGAACATTGGGACAGCAAAGGCAACAAAAGCGGATTCTGTCCCCCCTTTTGCTGTATGTAACAATTACCAGTATTTCAGGCAGAAAGAACAGGAGGTAAAGCCGTGAGTATGACGCCAAACATCCGCATTGTAACTACGTCTGTGGTGGACGTAATCACGGTGTAAGGAAACAAAAGGCCGTCGAGAACACGTTTGAGATCGTGCAGGAACTTGTAAAGAACCTGCCGCCGGATCAGCTTACCGTTAAATCGCTGTTGAGGTTTTTTTTCTGGTTTGGCTTAATTCGGTTTATGGCAGATTAACTCTTCCAGCGGGTGTTTTATGCGGTTCAATCCTGGTAAACGCAGAACTTTCAATGCTTTACGCAATGTAAGCACGCACGGGCTAATCAACTCAATGCCTAAAATCTCTTTGCTGCTGTTGTAGTCGACAAAGACTTCCGGCAACAGTTCTTTTGTGTAAGCAACTTTGCCTTCACTGATTTTTATGTATGCCGCACCGGCACGTGTATCAATATTAATCAACATCTTTATCCCTCCTTGCAAAGAACAGCACAGGTGATCACAAAAATCATATCTGTTCGTTCTTCATAAATTATGTCTATTGTTCGGCCGTCGAGTGTTTTCATTGCGCGCTTTCTGCGGCGACGGCGTGTCGGCGCGGTAATATCAGGCTCGCTCAAAACCTTTTTGACTTCTGTTTCGCTGATCCGGCGTTCTTTCAACCGTTCCTGAGCGTGATCTGAGAATATGATCTTTTTCAACCTACCCTCGCGTTCTTTGCTGTGAATATTCTAAATATACTATACAGGACTTAACACGTCAAGGCATTTCACAAGCGGCTTATGGTATGGCACAACTTTATCCGGAGATACGGAAAGGACCATCCTAGGATTTGAAAACCTTACATAGTATAGTTATAGTAACCCCTTTTTCAAAATATATTATAGGAAGTAGAGAGGGACAAAAAAGCCGGCCACGACGAGGTTTTCTAGGGGCCGGTTTTAGCTTTTTGGGGGCTTTGTTGCCCCGCTGCTTATCCTGCTTGTCTGTTTAAAACGCTGCTTCTCTGGTATTATTTTATGCAATCGGTCCGCCAGCAACATAGAGTTTGCTCGCAGGTTTGTTTGGCAGGAGTATCGAAACAGTCGAAATTACCTTCCTGTTTCTGGATGGTGCGGATTAATTCCTTCTTTGAATACCTCCAGGTGTTTGTGATTCCGATTTTCCTGGCTTTATTCTCGATCTCGGAAAGTCTCATTATAATCCCTCCTTCTCTTCAAAAATCGGTCTAAACACGCGCCTGAGGCGTTATTCGTAGCTTTAAGCAGGCGGATCAGCCCGGTCTTTTCGGGACCTTGCGGACTAAATATTGATCTTCTGAGATACCTGATAAATGAACGGGATCCTGCTGTATTTGCCGCGCAGGGATTGCACGGTGCCGAAAAGCAGGCATAACATATAGATAAACAGGGTCATTTTATAGAAAAGCGCTCCTATCAAAGGCAATATGCTGAACAGGAAACCGGCGGAGAGAAAAATGAAAAGGACCAGGCCCTGGCGGCCGTGAAAAACCGCGAATTTATTGTCTTTCTTCAGCACGAACGGGATAATACACAGAAAGAACCAGTAAGACATAACGGCGTATATCTTGCCTTCCAGTATCTCGTTTTCCTGTTCAGGTTTCGCGCTCATTGATTAACCTTTTCTATTTGATGTTAAGCAGAGAGTTCGTCTGCCCGAAAGGATTGGTTTCCTTGCGCGGGTTCTCCGGGTCATCCATCCAGGTCCCGTCCACCACGAAACGGTAGTGGTATGCGCCGGGCTCCAGCGTCATCTTTTTGAACCATTTTCCGTTATTCTTGCTCATCCGGCTGTTATCCGAGATCTGCCAGCGGTTAAAATCCCCCGCCACGTGCACTTCCTGGGCTTCCGGGAAAGACATCGAGAATACCACTTCCTTGAGGCGCGGCATATTCTCGCTTATGCTCTCTTTCATACGTTTGTCAAGCGAGGCCATCTTGTTGTCCGCCGCGGTCTCATTCTTGACGCTCCCCGATATCATCTCTCGGGACAAGGTGAAGTAATCCTTGGCGCCCCGGCTGTATTTATCGTAGCTGAGAATATGCGTCCCGTAGCTCTGCGCTTCCTTGAGTTTCACGTTCACGTGGATAATGGTGCCGAAGACGTTCCCCTTAAAAGATTCTTTTATCTGGTCCAGCATGGAAAAGGAATGCCGCAGGCGGGAATCGAAGTTTGTCACCAGTATCTTGTAAGAGACATTGTGGTTAAGCCTGTCCTTTATGAGCTCAATTATTTTCAGCAGTTGGTTGACGCCCTCCAGCGAAAAGCGGCTGGCTTCCACCGGGATTATTATTTCGGACGAGGCCCGTATGGCGTTGACTGTAAGTATGCCGAGGTTCGGCGGAAGATCTATAATCAGATAATCGTAACGGGTAAGCTGTTTATTCTCCTGCAGGACTTCCCAAAGGCGCGATTCTCTTCCTATCTCGCCGGCCAATTCCTGCTCAAGGGTGCTCAGCACGATGGAAGACGGCGCGATATCGAAACCGGGCGTCACTTTCCTGATTATTCCCTCCAGCGGGGTCTTCTTGACGGATATCTTGGAAAGGACGTTGTAAATGCTGGCTTCAGCGCGAATATTCAGCCCGAGGGTGGCGTGCGCCTGGGGATCGAGATCTATTAAAAGCACTTTCTTGCCGTTTGCCGCCAGACACGCGGAAAGATTGACAGCCGTTGTCGTTTTGCCGCATCCGCCCTTCTGGTTGGTAACCGAAATGATCCTCATTTGTGCGCCCTCCCCTTTAGGTTTGCTCAGCGAAGGAACCTTATGTTATCGATATAAACAACCCCTTTTTTTATGGGGGCATTCCATTCTTCCACTATGAATGTCAGGGATTCGATGCGCGACCAGTCGCTCAACCCCGGTTTAAAATCGGAGAACGGTATTTCATATTGCCGCCATTTTCTTCCGGCATCCCTTATGTAAACGAGCCCTTTCTCTCCGGTTTTATTCAGTATCTCGACGGCGATAGCCGGCATCGAAGCGGCCGGCGCGTCTGATCTGACTGTGAGCACCAACGACTTGTAAGAGCGCAGGTTAACGCCGTTAAGGGACAACTCGGATAACTCCTTGCTGCCCGCGGAAAGATTATAGGCTATCTTAACAGGATTGTTGCTGGAAAGCAATAAGGCATTTTCCGATACCGGAGGTTTCAGATGCGGCGGGAGAAAAACAGCGAAGATGACTCCGCCCAGCAGAAACGCCCCTGCCAGTATCCAGCCGGCGGCGTTCTTGAAACCGCGCGCGCGCGGTTTCTTCTTGGTTAACGAGGCGTCGAGATAAATCTCGGCCAGATGTTCGTAGATATCTTTTTTTTCCATAATCAGCATATTTTATATATCATAAAACCGCGCGGGTGTCAACTCTTTACCCGGGATTTGAATAGAGAGAATGTTTAAGATAGCCGGGCGGCTGCTTCCCGATGATGAGGTAAAAGTTGGAAAGATGCAGGCGGTAAAGCCGGTCGAAATCGTGCTGGTAATCTCCGTACCACCAGAACCAGTCACTGCCCTCGCAGATCATCATCTGTTTCCAGGCGGCTGCTCTGGTTTTTTCCTCCGCGGCTCCCGAAGAGAGGAACGTTTCCATCTCTTTTCTCGCCTCCGCCAGGTATTCCCAGGCCTTATTCTTGTACTGGTTCCCTATCCATTTTCCGAATTCCCCGTAGATCCAGGAGCCGGCCGCCAGACGGCGTATCTTGCTCTCAGGAGTATTCTGCCGCAGATAGTCCTCCACCGTCACCATCCTGATCATCTTGCTGTCCGACAGGCGTTCATAAAGCAGGTTAAGAAACGGATGCCCGTCTTTCTTGTAATACTCCCAGGCATTCTCCCCGTCCATGGCTATTGTTACCAGGATATCCCTGTCCTTGAAAGCCTCTGCCGTGTTTTCCAGATGGCGCATAAAATCGCTCACCGCGTCTTTCGGGTCCCATTTATGGTAAGTGAAACCGATCAGGTCGGAAAGATTCCTGTCGCGGAAAGTCATATGGATGGTTCCCTCCTCCCTTTCGGCGCTATGCATCCGGTAGAGGAGCGCTGTATCCCTTTTCTTGCGGCCGAAAGAGCGGAAAAGCATCGCTTCGTCGCTTACTATCCATTTGATGCCGTTATTGATCAGTATGGGCAGGATATGGTCGCAGACCGCCTCTTCGGACGGCCACATCCCGGCCGGCGGCCGGCCGAAACGCCGCGTATAGAAAAGCACCGCTTCGGACACTTGCCTCTGCGCGTCGCCGGGATATGAAAAGGCGCGCGCCGGCAGGGATACTTTATGATTGGCCTCTCTGGCGATGTTGCTGTTGTAAAGCAGAGGCAAAATGGGGTGGTAATAAGGACTTAGTATAACCTCCACCTGGCCGCTCTCGGAAAATTTGCGGTAGGCGGGGATGATCTCCGCGAGTATGAGCATCTGCTGCTCGATCATAACTTTCTTATCTTCTTCCCCGAAATGGCGGCCCTTTTTTATAAGCGCTTTTAACGCGGGCCGCTCCTGCAGGAACGTCGGGTCGAACCAGGCGAGGTTGAACCACATCTGCAGGTCGCGGTAATCCGTGACGGAGAAATGCCTGCCGCCCTGTTTCTTAAGGAAGAGTTCGTAGTAACGCGGGTGGCCGGCTATGCAGTTTTCCGCGTTGATCATAAAGAAATTTTCCAGCAGGAAATTTTTTTCGCCGTCCGTGAGACTTTCCGCCGGACGCATCGTCATATCTATGAACTTGTCTTTTACCGAGGAATCCACGAAAGACTCGACCTGCTCCAGCAGCGACGGAACAAAGTTGAAGGTCTGCCGCACGCGCGGGTATTTGGCGAGAATTTGCACCATATCCAGGTAATCCTTGATGCCGTGGAGCCTTACCCAGGGCAGTTCCGTCTCCCTGCTTAGCAGGTTGACGTAATAAGGCTGGTGCATATGATAAATGAAGGCCAGATTGAGCATATCGTAAAGAAAAATCGGGTGTTAGGTTCTGGATTCTATGAAGCTCCCCGGGCTTCAGCCCGGGGTTTCTTTCTTGATTAACCCCGTGTCGTAAGATACCGGAAAAATCCCTTCGGCACTTTCGCACGAGCGAATACTTGGCCGTCCGATAG